>NZ_JBIUCY010000013.1:0-121963 GCF_044540725.1 Edwardsiella sp. A.80236 | reverse complement strand
AGTCAGCAGTCAGCAGTCAGCAGTCAGCAGTCAGCAGTCAGCAGTCAGCAGTCAGCAGTCAGCAGTCAGCAGTCAGCAGTCAAAGGATAACGGGATAACGGGATAACGGCTAAGAGGTGATGTTAAGGGGGAAGGCGGCGGCAAGTCAGACAAGTAATGCGTAAGCGTCCCGCCACGTTGCGAGACGCTACACAGGAATCAGTAGGTCGTCGGTTGAGACTTTTCCGCCTGAATGCGCTGATAGATCTCTTCTCGATGCACAGAAACCTCTTTCGGAGCATTCACACCGATACGAACCTGGTTTCCCTTCACCCCCAATACGGTGACCGTTACCTCATCGCCAATCATGAGGGTCTCACCAACTCGACGAGTCAGAATAAGCATTCTTTGCTCCTTGAAAGATTAATTAGAGTCGGGTCTCTCAGTTTATCCCCGCCATTATCCATCATCTGTAGTAAAAACGTAAACAGCAACAACTTCATAATGTGTAAGCAGATTATCGTGCGCTACATCATGGGTACAAGTTTAGCGCAAATCATCAGCAATATTGCAAAATTTATCACGAAGAAAACAGCGTGAGATAAAAAAACGCCGTATCCAACAATAGGATACGGCGTTCTCGTGTTAACAGGTTAGATTACAGCTTCGCGGTAACCCAATCGCTAACGCTGGCCAGGGCCTGCGGCAGTGCGGCAACATCGCTGCCCCCCGCCTGGGCCATGTCCGGACGGCCCCCGCCCTTGCCACCAACCTGCTGAGCGACCATACCGATCAGCTCGCCAGCTTTAACCTTCGCGGTCAGATCCTTGCTGACACCGGCGATCAGGCTCACCTTGCCCTCTTCCGCCGTCGCCAACACCACGATGCAGCTGCCCATCTGGTTCTTCAGGTCATCCACCATGGTACGCAGCATCTTCGGCTCAACGCCGTGCAGCTGACTGACCAACAGTTTCACCCCGTTCACCTCGACAGCCTGCGCACTCAGCGATGCACTCTCCTGAGCGGCCTGCTGATCCTTAAGCTGCTGTAGCGCCTTCTCCAGCTGACGGCTCTTCTCCATCAGCCCGCGGATCTTCTCGGCGACACTCTGCGTATCCCCTTTCACCAGGGAGGCCGCCTCGCGCAGCATATCGCTCTCCTGATGCATCGCCTGCAAGGCCTGCTCACCGGTCACGGCCTCGATACGACGCACGCCCGCCGCCGTACCGCTTTCGCTCACGATGCGGAACAGGCCGATATCGCCCGTACGCTCGGCGTGGGTACCGCCGCACAGCTCAGTCGAGAACTCGCCCATGCTCAGTACGCGAACCTGGGCATCATACTTCTCACCGAACAGCGCCATCGCGCCCTTCGCCTTCGCCTCTTCCAGGCCCATCTCCTGCGTCTCAATCGGCAGGTTACGGCGGATCTGCGCGTTGACGATCTCTTCAACCTGACGGATCTGCTGCGGCTTCATCGCCTCGGGGTGCGAGAAGTCGAAACGCAGATAACCATCGTTCACCAATGACCCCTTCTGCGCCACATGCGTGCCCAATACGCTACGCAGCGCGGCATGCATCAGGTGAGTCGCCGAGTGGCTCAGACGAATACGATCGCGGCGAGCGACATCGATGCTAGCCTGCAGCGAAGCGCCGGCCTGTAGATGCCCCTGGACGACCTTACCGAGATGACCGATGGCCTGACCATACTTCTGGGTATCGTCGACGACGAAGCTAACGCCAGAGGCGCTCAACTCGCCCCGATCGCCAACCTGGCCGCCGGACTCGGCATAGAACGGCGTCTGATCCAATACCACAACCCCTTCCTCACCGGCCTGCAAGGCGTCGACCGCCTGGCCGTTGCGGAACAGCGCGGTGATCGTCGCCATCTGCTGCTGACGCTGATAACCGGTAAAGTCCGTGCTGCCTTCGACGCGGATCAGGCTGTTATAGTCGGCGCCGAAACCGCTGGACTCACGCGCCCGACGACGCTGCGCCTCCATCGCCTTCTCAAAGCCGACCTCATCAACCTTCAGATTACGCTCGCGGCACACATCGGCCGTCAGATCCAGCGGGAAACCATAGGTGTCGTACAGACGGAACGCCGTCTCGCCATCCAGGGTATCACCATCCAGCTGCGCCAACTCGTCATCGAGCAGGGCCAGACCGCGCTCCAGCGTACGAGCGAACTGCTCCTCTTCGGTCTTCAACACCTGCTCGACCATCGCCTGCTGGCGGGCCAGCTCATCGGCGGCGGAGCCCATCACCTGGATCAACGGTGCAACCAGTTTATAGAAGAAGGACTCCTTGGCTCCCAGCATGTGACCATGACGGACCGCGCGACGAATGATGCGACGCAGCACATAGCCACGCCCTTCGTTCGACGGCAACACGCCATCTGAGACCAGGAAGGCACAGGAGCGAATATGGTCGGCGATCACGCGCAGCGATTTGCTGCTCAGATCGTCCACGCCGATCACCCGTGCCGTCTCGGCGATCAGGGTACGGAACAGATCGATGTCGTAGTTGGAGTTAACATGCTGCAACACCGCGGCGATACGCTCCAGCCCCATGCCGGTATCGACGGAAGGCTTGGGCAGCGGCAACAGAGTGCCGTCGCTCTGGCGGTTGAACTGCATGAAGACGATGTTCCAAATCTCGATGTAACGGTCGCCGTCCTCATCCGGGCTACCCGGAGGCCCACCGGCGATGTGGGCGCCGTGATCGTAGAAGATCTCGGTGCAGGGGCCGCATGGCCCGGTGTCACCCATCTGCCAGAAGTTATCGGAGGCGTAGGGGGCACCCTTATTGTCACCGATACGGATAATACGCTCACGCGGTACGCCGACTTCGTTGGCCCAGATGTTGTAAGCCTCGTCGTCGCTCTCGTACACCGTCACCCACAGTTTTTCCTGCGGCAGGTTAAACCACTGCGCGCCGGTCAACAGTTCCCAGGCAAACTTAATCGCATCATGCTTGAAGTAGTCGCCGAAGCTGAAGTTACCCAGCATCTCGAAGAAGGTGTGGTGACGCGCGGTATAGCCGACGTTTTCCAGGTCATTATGCTTACCACCGGCTCGCACGCAACGCTGTGCCGTGGTCGCACGGCTGTAGCTACGCTTGTCGATGCCAAGGAAAACATCTTTAAACTGGTTCATCCCCGCGTTGGTAAACAACAAGGTCGGATCGTTGTTCGGCACCAGGGAGCTGCTGTCCACCACCTGGTGGCCCTTACTGTGATAAAAATCGAGAAACGCTTGACGGATCTCAGCGGTACTCTTGCTCATAAATGTCCCGGAGTCAGGCTAGAAGAACAGTCCGTGAACAAACCAGCCCGCATTCCGCTGCCGACGCCCGCTCACGAACACAAAGTGACACTAAGATAAAATTTCTTCACCGTGAAGTAAAACACCGCGTGCATTCACCGGCTTAAATCGCGCAGCGCATCCTGGATCTCTTCCTGGAAGAAGCCACGATAGAGGAGATAACGTTGTACCTTAGCTCGCGTCGCCCAATCGCTGGCTAGCGGCAGAGAGAAGTGGCGTTCCAGCGTGCGACGCGCCTGGGCATGCCAGTCGACCGTGCACTCCGCCAACGCCTGCTGGATCACGTCGCGCGCCACACCGCGTACCCCCAACTCCTGGCGAATACGCTGTGCTCCGTACCCCTTACGGCTACGCGAGACGATATAACGCTCGGCGAAACGCGCATCGTCCAACCACTGATAATGGTAACAATGGGCGATGACCGGTGCGATCTCCGCCTCAGAAACGCCTTGCGCCGCAAGTTTGCGGCGCAATTCATTTTCGCTGTGATCACGCAGGGCCAACAGACGCATCGCCCGGTTAAGCGCATCGCTCACACGCGCCGCGCTCTGCCCCGCGTTAGCCTCCGACATGATTAGAAGTTCTCGTCGTCCGGCATCGCGTCGTCATCGACTTCGCCCTTGGCGCGATCGGCATCGGTCGCGGCGGCATGGCTCAACAGCAGTTCGCGTAACTTGCCTTCCAGCTCGGCAGAGATGGCCGGGTTCTCCTGCAGGAACTTCATCGAGTTCGCCTTACCCTGGCCAATCTTGTCACCGTTATAGCTATACCAGGCGCCAGACTTATCCAGCAGCTTATGCTTGACGCCCAGATCGATCAGCTCGCTCTCCTTGGAGATACCGGCACCGTACAGGATCTGGAACTCGGCCTGACGGAACGGCGGCGCGACCTTGTTCTTCACCACCTTCACGCGGGTCTCGTTACCGACCACCTCGTCGCCCTCTTTGATCGCGCCGATACGACGGATATCCAAGCGTACGGAGGAGTAGAACTTCAGCGCGTTACCGCCCGTGGTGGTTTCCGGGTTACCGAACATCACCCCGATCTTCATACGGATCTGGTTGATAAACACCACCAGGCAGTTGGCGTTTTTAATGTTGGCGGTCAGCTTACGCAACGCTTGCGACATCAGACGCGCCTGCAGGCCGACATGGGAATCCCCCATCTCACCTTCGATCTCTGCCTTCGGCGTCAGCGCCGCCACGGAGTCCACGATGATCACATCGACCGCCCCGGAACGCACCAGCGCATCACAGATCTCCAGCGCCTGTTCACCGGTATCGGGCTGGGACACCAGCAGATCATCGACCTTGACCCCCAGCTTAGCGGCATAGATCGGATCCAACGCATGCTCGGCATCGATGAAGGCGCAGGTCTTACCCGCCGCCTGTGCCCGCGCGATGACAGAGAGCGTTAGCGTAGTTTTACCGGAGGACTCCGGCCCGAAGATCTCGACGATACGCCCCATCGGCAAGCCGCCGATGCCGAGCGCCACGTCCAGACTCAGAGAACCGGTTGAAATGGACTCAATGTCCAACGTTTGGGTATCGCCCAGACGCATGATAGAACCTTTACCAAACTGCTTCTCAATCTGGCCTAATGCCGCAGCCAGGGCACGTTGTTTGTTCTCGTCCATCCGTTTACTCCACGCATAGCAAATCTGAAATTGATTTTGATTATACTGTACACTCGTACAGTATCAAGACTCCGTAAGAAATTTTTCCAGCAGTGTCCGCAGGGCGAATTCGGTTGCCTGCCGACGCACGGCATCGCGATCGCCGAGAAAGTGGCGACAGCAACACCAGGGCGGCGCGTTACGGGTCGCGAAACCAAACCACACCGTACCGACGGGTTTCTGCTCGCTGCCGCCGTCCGGTCCGGCGATGCCGCTCACCGCGATGGCAAAATCCGCCCCGGCCGCACGCAATGCTCCCGTCGCCATCGCCGCGACCACCGGCTCACTAACCGCGCCGTGTTGGGCTAGCACCTCACTGGCAACTCCCAGCATCTCCGCTTTGGCCCGATTGCTGTAGGTCACAAAACCGCGCTCAAAATAGCACGAACTGCCGGCGATATCGGTCAACGACTTGGCGATCCAGCCGCCGGTACAGGACTCGGCACAGGTGACCTGCTCCCCGCGCGCGCGCAGACGTTCGCCCACCTCTCGGCTTAATGTCGCTAACTCGCTCATCGCGCTCACTCCTCTCCCCTCGGTTCAACGGAGCATCATAGTAACACTTTCCACCCAGGAAAAACGCGGCGCGCCACGTAAGCACGCCGTCATCTGACGCGCTTACGTTTCCCCGATGTCGCCTAGCGTGGTCAGCGGTGCGAGACGCTCGTCTAATGGGGTTTGACGGCCAGGTATTGTAAGACTAACTGACTCAGGCCAGAGGCCAACAGTTGTAACGCGAGGGTCACCAGAATAATGCCAGCGATACGCGCCATGGCATCGATGGCACCGGCGGAAAGACGGCCATGTAGCGGCCCAACGGCCAAGAAGGTACAGGCGATGGTCGGCGCCATCGCCAGGATCACCGCCGATAGCTGCAACAACCCCGAAAGTGAAGCATTGTGGCTCGCCAGCGAGATCCCGACGGCGATGGTGCCACCGCCGATCGTTAACGGGAACAGCAACGGCACCAACACCATCTCCTGCACATTGACGTGACTCTCGGGCATGCGGGCCGGCTCGGCCTTGGTCCCCTTCGTCATCAGCGGCCAGCCCTGAAACAGCAACGCCGCACCGCCGGTCGCGGTGAGCGCATGGGCATTCAACCCCAACGCCGTCAGTAGAAAGTTACCGATCCAGATGGCGATCAGCATCACCGCCACATATTCGCCAGCGACCTTCCAGGCCAGCTGGCGCAAGGTATGGGCCGGAACCTGACCGAGCAGAATGGTCGCCGCAGTGATGGTTGCCGGTGGGCAGAACATCGACAAAAAGGTGACATAGGTAAGGAGAAACTCGATTAGCCACGCTTCCATGGCCCCTCTCCTCGCCGACAGAGCAAGGCCATTACCAGGCTCAACACTAACGCCGCCGCCACCCACAGCAACGCCGTACCGCCCTGTTGCCACAGGCTAATGATAAAGCCGACGATCACCAACATCATCACCGACGCCCCACCAATCAGCAGCCATGCCGAGGCTCCGATAATCGCGCGTAGGCGCCAGGCCACCACGAAAACCGCCAAGTAACAAAAGAGAAAGGTGGCGCTGGCGACGCTGGCCAACGCCCCTAGGTCGAGCAACAGCGTCATCAACATGATTAACGCCACAACCGCCAGGTTACCGACGGTGCTCTGACGCCACAGCGCCTGGCGAAAGGCACCTGGCAGCTGGCCCTTCTGAGCCATACTGGCCATGATATTAAAGGCGGCAAACAGGGTGGCGTTGATCGCCGAGGCCGTCGCCAATAGGGCCCCGATCGCCACAATGGTATAACCGACGCGCCCCAACAAGGGATACGCCGCATGAGCCACCGCCGTGTCGGCATAGCGTTCTAGCTCGGCTGCCGGCACATCACTGACTAACACCCAGGCCAAGATAATATACAGCAACGCCGTCACCCCGATGGCCAAGGCGAAGGCGCGCGGCATGGTCGCCGCGGGGTTGCGTACCTTATCCGCCGCATTGGCCATCATGCCAAAGCCGGCATAGGCGAGGAAGGTGATACCGATGGCGGAGAAGAAGGCACCAGAGCCAATGTGCGAGGCGATCGTCAACGGTGCCGGATGCAGACTCCAGACCCCGGCGACGATCAACAACAGGAGAATGGCCAGCTTCACCGCCACCAGCCCCAGCTCCAAGCGCCCCACCACATGGCTGCTCAAGGCATTAAACAGCGCCATCACGGCGATCACCCCCAGGGCGTAGCTCAAGATCACCCGCTGGTCTTGGCTACCGTCATGCAACAGATCGGCGGCATAGGCGCCAAACGCACGCGCCACCATGGCAATGGTCAGCACTAAGGTCACCAGATACAGCAACGACAGCGCCAACGTCAGCACCCCGCCCCCGAATCCCTGATGGAAGAAGTCGATGATCCCGCCGTTACTGGGATAACGCGCCCCCAGGCGCGCATAGGCGTAACCGGAGAACATGGCGACGATCCCACCAAAGGCAAACGCCAGCCAGGTCGAGGCCCGCATCAACAACGCCGCTTGTCCCAGCAGCGCGAAGATCCCGGCCCCGACCATCGCGCCGATGCCGATGGCCACCACATGCCACAACCCCAAGGGTTTCTCTTGCTCGCGCGCGCTCATGATGCTTAGGCCTTAAACAGGTTATACCCCAGCTGTGCCGCCACCGCCGCCACCATCTTCTGCCCGCGGACGCTGTTGCCCGCCTCATCCAATGGCGGCGAGAAGGCCGCGATCCCCATGACGCCGGGCACCACGGCCAGAATGCCGCCGCCCACGCCACTCTTGCCCGGCAGACCGACATGGTAGGCCCAGTCACCGGAGCGGCCATACAATCCCTCCATGGTCATCTCGGCCAAGATATAGGGCACGTTATCGGCCTGTAATACTCGCTGCCCGCTACGCGGATTCACCCCACCCGCCGCCAGAGTCGCGCCCAGCGTCGCCAACTCGACGGTATCGATCAGCGTCGAGCACTGGCGGGTATACACGTCGCAGGCCTCCATCGGATCGCAGTACATGGTGCCTGCCGAATAGAGCAGCCAGGCGATGGCGCGGTTATGAAAATTGGTGGTTTGCTCCGACTGGTTCACCTCGTCCGACAGCGCCACCTTCTCACCCGCCAGCTGTTGCTGGATCGCCAAGATACGTTGCCAACGCTGCTCACGATCAGGCGCCTGAATCAGGCTGGCCGCGGCCATCGCCCCGGCGTTAACCAACGGTGATAACGGCTTGCCGCCATGCAACTCAAGCGCCATCACCGAGTTAAAGGGCAGGCCGGTCGGATCGGCGCCGATCTTGTCCTGTACCGCCTGCGGGCCGACATCCTCTAGCGCCAGCGCCAAGGTACACACCTTCGAGATCGACTCCAGAGCGAAGCGGTAAGCGCTATCACCGACGCAGTACACCGCGCCGTCACGCGTCACGATGGCCACCGCCGCCAACTGACTCGGAACGCCCGCCAGATAGGGGATATAGTCCGCATTCTTGCCGCCAGGCAACGCACCATACTGGCGGTGTGCCTGATCGACGGCCTGTTGTAAAGCTGCTGCCTCTAGCGTCATGGTACGACTCCTCTCGCGAAAAGGGGCAGGGTCTATGCCCTGCCCGACTACCTCATCCAACCACTGACCTACGACACGGCGAGTTTCAGCGGCCCGCCGCCGGAGGCGTGTTGCCAGGCTCGTGCGGTGTGTCAGCGCGCGCCTGAGCCGCCAGCACGCTAGGATGGGCGGAGGAGTCCGTCGGAATGCCCGGATGCCCCCCTTCCGCCTGCCAGGTGAAGGGGGCGAAATCGTTGTTCTCCGCCCGCCAGTGTGGCTTACGCAACGCATAGATGGCGAAAGGCACCAGGCAGAAGAACAGCGACAGGGCGATCAGGATCCCGACATACGCCATCGGGCTCCCCACCGCGATCTGGCTCGGCGGCACGAAGCTGAGAATGAAGGCCAAGATCGATCCCACCAGACCCGCACCGCCGATGATCCACATCCCTATCGCTCCGCCGGGGATACGGTAGGGGCGAGGACGGTTCGGCTGGCTGTAACGCAGGTAGATCGCCGCACAGAACATCAGGATGTACATGATCAGATACAGGATCACCGTCAGCTGACTGAGGATCTGATAGGTCGCCTGTACCGACGGCAGAATGACGAACAGGATGGAGAGGATGGTGACGATCACCGCCTGCAGCAGCAGGATATGAGTCGCCATGCCATTCTGATTAGTATGCTGCCACCAGCGCGGCAGATAGCCCGCCTTCGCCACCTCAAGCAGACCGGAGCTGGGGCCGCCGACCCAGGTGACCACCCCGGCCAGCACCCCGATGGCCAATGCGCAGGCCATCACCGGCCCGAGCCACTCCACATGCGCCCACTTGAACATGTCATCAAAGGCCACCAACAGGCTCTGAGTCAGGTTGATGTCGGACTGCGGAATGATAAAGGCGATAGCCAGGGTACCGAAGACGAAGATCACCACGGTCCCCAATGCCGCCAACATGATGGCAATCGGGTAGTTTCGCTGTGGATTCTCCACATCCTTGACGTGAATGGCGTTCATCTCCATCCCGGCATAGAACAGGAAGATACTGGCCGCTAACACCACGTTGTTGAAGTTGGTGAAGTCGGGCACCACCTGATCCCAGCTCAGGGTGATCTGCGGCGTCCCACCACCGATCAGGTAGGCGAAACCTAACACGATCAGAATCGCCGCCGGAATGATGGTGCCGATCATGCCTCCCCACTTGGAGACCTTGGCGAAGGTATTCACCCCCTTAAACGCGATGAAGGTCGCCAGCCAGTAGATACAGAGTACGATCGGTAGGATGAAGAAGCGGTTAGCCGAGAGCGCCTCATCCCAACGTTGATCGGGACCGATAAATGCCAAGGACACAGCACCGAAGGTTAGCGCGGTCGGAAACCACACCGTCACCTCTGTCCACAGCATAAACATCGCCAGGAAGGCCCAGTGTGGCCCGAAGGCCTCACCGACCCAGCGAAACACCCCGCCCTTCTCCGGCCAGCCGGTGGCCAGCTCCGCCGCCACCAGCGAGACCGGGATCAGGAAGAAGATCGCCGCAAACAGATAGTAGAAGATCGAGCTAAGCCCATACTCCGCCTCCGCCGGTAAGCCACGTAAGCTGACCACCGCGACAATATTCATGATCGCTAGGGTCATGATGCTCAGTTTCTTCACCGACACGGGGGCGCCAGCGGTTGTTTTCGTAGCCATGATAGTCACTCCTTACGCCAAGGGTGGACGGTTCGGTTCAGGAATGCTTGAAGCTATTCTGATGCGCGACATGCGCCACCGCCGGGTGCGCCTTGAGGTAAGCCAACGCCGCGCGGAAATCGTCCATCAACAGTTGGGCGAAGTCCATCTCGAAACCACGCCGGCACATGATGCGCATCACCACCACGTCGGACAGCTCACCATTCAACGCGAAAGCTGGCACCTGCCAGCCACGCAGGCGTAGACGTTCGGAGAGGTCATACAAGCTATAGCCCAGCTCCTTACCCGCCGGGATGCGGAAACAGACCGCCGGGATCCCCTGTTGCGGATCGCCGCTGCAGATGAACTCATAGGGCCCGAGCTTGGCGATCTCCGCCGCCAGGAACTGCGCCACCTGGTAGCTCGCCGTGTGGACCTTGGTATACCCCTCTCGTCCCAGACGCAGGAACTCATAGTACTGGGCGATGACTTGGCCTGCCGGGCGGGAGAAGTTGATCGCGAAGGTGCCGACCTGACCGCCGAGGTAATCCACCTTGAACACCAGATCGTCCGGCAGCGCGGCGGCGTCGCGCCAGACCACCCAACCGCAGCCCAACGGTGCCAGACCGAACTTATGCCCAGAGGCGCTGATGGATTTGACGCGTGGCAGACGGAAGTCCCAGACGATGTCAGGCGCACAGAATGGTGCCAAGAAGCCGCCGCTGGCGGCGTCGATATGCATATCGATATCCAGGCCGGTACGCGCCTGCAGATCATCTAACGCCTGATGCAACGCATCGGGCATCTCATAGTTGCCGGTATAGGTGACGCCGAAGGTCGGCACCACGCCGATGGTGTTCTCGTCGCAGGCGGCGATCATCCGCTCCGCATCCATGAACAATTTGCCGGGCGCCATCGGGATTTCACGTAACTCGACATCCCAGTAACGGGCGAACTTATGCCAGCAGACCTGCACCGGGCCACACACCAGATTCGGCTTATCCACCGGCTTACCCTGAGCCAGACGCTTGGCGCGCCAGCGCCACTTCATCGCCATCCCCCCCAGCATGCAGGCCTCGGAGGAGCCGATGGTATTGGTGCCAGTCGCCTGACCGTTAGCAGGGCGTGGCGCGTGCCACAGATCGGCGACCATGTTAACGCAGCGCAGATCGATGGCCGCCGATTGTGGATACTCCTCTTTGTCGATCCAGTTCTTATTGATCGAAATATCCATCAGGCGATGCACATAATCGTCATCCCAGGTCTGGCAAAAGGTCGCCAAATTTTGCCGGGCGTTTCCGTCTAAAAACAGCTCATCGTTGATCACCTGGAAGGCGATATCCTCACGCATCTCCCCCTGAGGAAATTGATGAGCCTCCGCCGCCGTACGGATCGCTTCCGAGCCAAAACGAGAATCCAAATACTCCCCATGAATATCATGACCTTTTTTCATTCTCTCTCTCCCAACAAGCCAATCGTTGACGACAGATACCGAAGGGTGAAGCGCGATCGCCACACGTCGTCCTATGCCCTTTAAGTGATCGCCAAAATAGGTGAACAGGCAAATTATTGAGAGTGATTATTTATAGAAAGATTAGGATAAGGATTAAATAAATAACGCTAAGCAATGAGAAAGTAAGGAATAAAAAAATATCGGCGAGAAGGGGCTAATGTGAGCGCCCGCAAGGGGCGCTCCAGTGGAGAATTAGATCCGGAAACGATCGATACTGCCATGCAGCTCCTGAGCGTGTCCCTCCAGCGCACGGGCATCACCGGCCAGCTGTTCGGAGAGCGCGGCATTCTGGCGAATACTCTCATCCATAAAGGCCACGGCGCTGACCACGCCATCAACCGTCCCCGCCTGCTCGGCGGAGTCGGCACTGATCAGATTCACCGCCTGTTTCACCTGCAACATCGCCGCATCGATCCGCGCCATGCAACTGGCCGCACTATCGACCGAGTCGGCATTACGACGTACCCGTTGGACCGATTTCGCCAGCAATTGGCCGATATCGCGAGCCGCCAGCGAAGAACGTTGCGCCAAGGCCCGGACCTCGGAGGCGACCACCGCAAACCCGCGCCCCTGACTCCCGGCCCGCGCCGCCTCGACCGCCGCATTCAGCGCCAAAATATTCGTTTGAAACGCGATAGACTCGATGATCTGCGTAATGTCGGAAATCTCCGCCGAATCCTTAATAATCAACTCCATATCAGCCACCACATCATGGATCACGCGACTGCCCTCAGACACCTGCTCGCCGGCATCGGCCACCAGGCTATCCGCCTGAGCGGCATTCTCCGAGTTACGCTTCACCGCCGCGGCAAACTGCGCGATCGCCGCCGCCGTCTGTTGAATCGAAGAGGATTGACTATCACTGCGCGCGGCCAGCTCGCCACTACCGCTGGTCAGCCCTTGGCTAACGCCAGCCAACTGCTGCTCTGAGTTTTTTACCTGCCCCAACAGGTGAGTCAAGGCACTCTGCATCGCCTGTGTCGTCGCCAGAATACTGCCCGGCGCCGCCGATTGCGCCAGGCGGTACTGCAAGTCACCCTGCGCAATGGCATTGATCAGGCGCCGCAACGCCACCGGTTCCGCTCCCAGGGTCACACGAATCGTGCGCCGGATGGAGCGAGCGATCCACACGACCGTGGCCGCCGCCAGTCCGGCCAAGATCAGCATCAGGAAGCGGAAGTGCTCGGAGACACCGCGCGCCAGTTGCGTCTGGGCGTTACTGTAGCCCTCCTCGACGCTGATAAAGGCGTTGATCTGCTTAAGCCAGGTCACAAAGTGAGGACCCGCTTGTTGCAACAGGAGTTGTGCCGCCGCCCCGCTCTGCCCCGCCTCACGCAGGGCGATGATCTGCCGCATCAACGGCAAGGTCTGTGACTCCGTCGTCGCCAGCTGGTGCAACAACGTCTGCTCCTGGGCGCTTAACCCCACTTGCCCGGCACGCAACTGCTCCAAATGCTGCCAGGCGCGCTGATAATCGCCGCCTAAGCGCTCGATATCGCGCACGACAGCGGGCAACGCCGCGCTATCCACCAAGAGCACATCACGCAGCGCGATCGCGCGATCGTGCACGCTACCGCGCAAGTCGACGGCCAGCTGCTGTTTTACATTGTTAACGTCATTGATTTGCTCTAACGAACTATTTATTTTCTCAACTTGCCAGACGCTAACGCCCACTAACACTAAGACCAGTACCAACACCAGCGCAAAACAGATAACAATCCTGCCGCCGATGGAGACCCGCTGAAGATAATCGCGTACTGCCGCCAACATGACCTTCCCTCAAGTAAAACGCCGCCACTCCGGCGACAAAATCGTGTTTTCGCACTCCCTTCGTTGACTCGCGCAACGCTATCACCACCGAGCCAGCCCATCGGCCCGACGTCTCCCTGGATCGTTATCCACCCTGACACTATCGGCGCGAAAGCGAGATGATTCAGACGATTATCGCGAGATATCGCCTATCAATAGGATAGGAATGACGAATTCATCGTGGCGGGCTTCCCATGATGGCGCCGGATAATCCGCGTCAGCCCGCGCCATGCGCCCGTGACGGGCGGGCGATGGCCCCTCTACAAAGCAGACAAAAACAGCATTCATTCAGATGAAAAATAATATTTATAATATAATTAGGCCGTTCCGTTATTCTCGCTGAAATGAGGCTATGACCATAATGAGCATACTGAAGATGACACGCGTCACCCTATTCGCCGCCCTAGCATGCGCTACCGTCAATCTCGCACACGCTGCGACAGACACCACCCCGCAACAGATGACCTGCAAGGAGTTTATCAACCTCAATCCCAAGGCGATGACGCCTGTAGCGTTCTGGCTGCTCAACAAAGATACCGACTACCGTGGCGGCGATTACGTTGACTGGAGCGAGGTCGAAACCTTCTCGGTGCCGAAGGTCCTGGAGAGCTGTAAACAGCATCCGCAGCAAAAACTCCGCGATCTGAAAGACGCCATGAAATCCGCCGTCAAGGCCGCACACTGATCGTCCCATCGTGCCTGACGTCACACGATGCCAGGCACGGTTCCACGCGCCGCCGCCGAAATGGACAGCGTGCCGACAACGCCTACACTTAATGGGCTCTTGTCGCACACCCTGGAGGCGTTATGCACAGCGTTCCCCTTCCCCCATCCCCATCGAGGCAGCGCGTCTATATCGTCACCCCGAACCCACTCTTTGCCACCGGGCTGGCCGCCTTACTCACGCCCCATCTCGAGACCCAATGTTTCCCCTCACTCACCCCCTTGCTCACTCATACTGCGCTGAACGGTCGCCTCATCGTCTGCCCCGGCCAACTCAATAGTCAGCGTCTGGCGGAGCTCAGCCAACAGATGGCACGGCTGACACGGCGCCACGCCGACAAACTCCCGGCCCTCGCCATCGTCGAGCCGCAACACGCCGGGTTAACCAGCGTGCTCTGTGCGCTCGGCTTCGATGCCGTCCTCTATGATTCGCGCGACCTGTCACGCTGGCTATTTCAACTCGCCTGCTGGCTCGACGCTTCGCCCGAGAGGCTAACGGCGACAGTGCGCCCCTACCTGACCGAGCGCGAGTTGCGGGTCTTAAAATGGAGCGCACAGGGCGTTCCTCTCGCACAGATGGCCGAACAATGCGGTGTCAGCGTCAAGTGTCTCTATACCCAACGCCGTACCGCGCTGCATAAGCTAGGGCTGACGCGAACCCGAGAATGGCTGCAGCTCTCCGCCTCGCTACTGCAGTCGCCCACCTTCGCCATCAAGCGACGCCGCACCCCCTTACCCTGAAACCACGGCGAAATCGCACCGCGTATCCGCTGGTGCGGTTTCCCCGTCCGGCAGAGTTGGTTATCATGCTGTGCTAACGGTTTCCGGCCCTAGCATCCGAGCGCGGCGGCAAGCTTTCCGCGCCCACTACCCCAGGCCGGCATCAATCACACGGATAACGCAGACTCATGACCACCACGGACAACTTTGACGCCCACACCCCGATGATGCAGCAGTATCTCCGCCTCAAGGCGCAGCACCCGGACATCCTGCTGTTCTATCGGATGGGGGACTTCTACGAACTGTTCTATGACGATGCCCGCCGTGCGTCTCAACTGCTGGATATCTCGCTGACCAAGCGCGGGGCCTCGGCCGGAGAGCCGATCCCCATGGCCGGGGTGCCCTATCATGCGGTGGAAAACTATCTCGCCAAGCTGGTGCAACTGGGTGAGTCGGCCGCCATCTGCGAACAGATCGGCGATCCGGCCACCAGCAAGGGACCGGTCGAGCGCAAGGTGGTGCGCATCGTCACCCCCGGTACCGTCAGCGACGAGGCCCTGCTCAACGAACGTCAGGATAACCTGCTAGCCGCGATCTGGCAGTCTGCCAACGGCTTCGGTTACGCCACATTGGATATCAGCTCTGGTCGCTTCCGTGCTGCCGAGCCACAGGATGCCGAGAGCATGGCCGCCGAGCTGCAACGCACCAATCCGGCCGAACTGCTCTATCCGGAGGAGTTTGCCGCCATGGCGCTGATCGAACAGCGTCGCGGCCTACGCCGCCGACCGATGTGGGAGTTTGAACTGGAGACCGCTCGCCAACAGCTCACGCTACAGTTTGGCACCCGCGACTTAAGCGGTTTCGGCGTGGAGCAGGCCCCACTGGCGCTACGCGCCGCCGGCTGCCTGTTACAGTACGCCAAGGATACCCAGCGCACCATGCTGCCCCACATCCGCGCCATCACCATGGAGCGCCAACAGGATGGCATCATCATGGATGCCGCAACCCGGCGTAACCTGGAGCTAACGCAAAACCTGGCGGGCGGCCAGGAGAACACCCTGGCGGCGGTATTGGACGCCAGCGTCACCGCGATGGGCAGCCGCATGCTGAAACGCTGGCTGCATATGCCGATCCGCGATCGGCAGGTCCTGCAGCAGCGACAGGACGCCATCGCGGCACTACAGCCCATCGTGGCGGATCTGCAGCCCCTGCTCCGCCAAGTCGGCGATCTGGAGCGGATTCTGGCGCGCCTGGCGCTGCGCAGCGCACGGCCACGCGATCTGGCGCGCATGCGCCTCGCCTTCCAACAGTTGCCCGCCGTGCAAACCCTACTCGCTGAACAGGGTGGCTCGGCGCTGGCGCCGCTGGCGCATCAGGCGGGGCGCTTCGACGCCCTGTGCGAACTGTTAGAGCGGGCGCTGGTCGAGACGCCGCCGGTGCTGGTACGCGATGGGGGCGTGATCGCCAGCGGCTACCATGCCGAGCTGGATGAGTGGCGTGCCCTGGCGGAGGGCGCCAGCGACTACCTCGATCGGCTAGAAATCCGCGAACGCGAGAAGCTCGGTCTAGACACCCTCAAGGTCGGCTTTAATGCGGTCCATGGCTACTACATCCAGGTCAGCCGTGGCCAGAGCCATCTGGTACCGATCCACTATGTGCGCCGCCAGACGCTGAAAAATGCCGAGCGCTACATCATCCCCGAGCTGAAGGAGTATGAGGACAAGGTGCTCACCTCCAAGGGGAAAGCGCTGGCGCTGGAAAAACAGCTGTATGACGAGCTGTTCGATCTGCTGCTACCGCACCTGGCCGAATTGCAACAGAGCGCGGCCGCGCTGGCCGAATTAGATGTGCTCAGCAGCCTGGCCGAGCGCGCCGAACGCTTCGCCTACGTGCGACCGGAACTGGTCGAGCGCAGCGGCATTCGCATCGATGAGGGGCGTCATCCGGTGGTCGAGCGAGTGCTGAAAGAGCCGTTTATCGCCAACCCGCTGCATCTCTCACCGGCGCGCCGCATGCTGGTCATCACCGGCCCGAACATGGGCGGTAAGAGCACCTACATGCGTCAAACGGCATTGATCGTGTTGTTGGCCCATATCGGCAGCTTCGTCCCCGCCGAACGCGCCGTCATCGGCCCGGTCGATCGCATCTTCACCCGCGTCGGCGCCGCCGACGATCTCGCCTCCGGCCGCTCCACCTTCATGGTAGAGATGACCGAGACCGCCAACATCCTGCATAACGCCACCGAGCATAGTCTGGTGCTGATGGACGAGATCGGCCGGGGCACCTCTACCTACGATGGCCTCTCCCTGGCCTGGGCCTGCGCCGAGAGTCTGGCGAGTCGCATCAAGGCGATGACCCTGTTCGCCACGCACTACTTCGAGCTGACCACCCTGCCGGAGCAGTTAGAAGGGGTGTACAACGTACACCTCGACGCCCTGGAGCACGGCGATACCATCGCCTTTATGCACAGCGTGCAAGAGGGCGCGGCCAGTAAGAGTTATGGCCTGGCCGTCGCGGCACTGGCGGGGGTTCCACGCGATGTCATCAAGCGGGCGCGCCAGAAGCTGCGAGAGCTGGAGCTCTTATCACAGCAGGGTAGCCACAGTCAGGCGGAGCGCGCCCAACTGCCGTTACTGGCCGAGGTCGAACCGAGCCCGGCGCTGGAGGCACTGACGACGCTCGATCCCGATAGCCTGACCCCGCGTCAGGCCTTGGATTGGTTGTATCGTCTCAAGGGGATGCTATAAGCCCGCCTGATACGGCCACACAGTCTCGACATAAAAAAACAGTGAAGCCCTAGCTTCACCGTTTTTTCTTAGCGCACATCCCTGAGTTAACGGAACAGCGCCTCAATACTCAGCCCCTGTCCCTGCAAGATCTCACGCAGGCGCCGCAACCCCTCCACTTGGATTTGCCTCACCCGCTCGCGCGTCAGGCCGATCTCCCGACCGACATCCTCCAAGGTGGCCGCCTCGTAGCCCAACAGGCCAAAACGACGCGCCAACACCTCACGCTGCTTGGCGTTCAATTCGAACAACCATTTGACGATACTCTGCTTCATATCATCGTTCTGGGTGCAATCCTCCGGACCGCTCTCATTCTCATCGGTCAGAATATCCAGCAGCGCCTTCTCCGAATCGCCACCCAACGGGGTATCGACCGAGGTGATACGCTCGTTAAGACGCAGCATGCGACTGACATCATGCACCGGCTTCTCCAGCTGCTCGGCGATCTCCTCTGCACTCGGCTCATGATCCAGCTTATGTGACAGTTCGCGCGCGGTACGCAGATAGACGTTCAGCTCTTTGACAATATGGATAGGGAGGCGAATGGTGCGGGTCTGGTTCATAATGGCCCGTTCGATAGTCTGACGGATCCACCAGGTGGCATAGGTAGAAAAACGGAAACCGCGCTCGGGGTCGAACTTCTCCACCGCCCGGATCAGACCCAGGTTGCCCTCTTCGATCAGATCGAGCAATGCCAGACCACGATTACTGTAGCGCCGGGAGATTTTCACCACCAGACGCAGGTTACTTTCGATCATACGCTTACGCGATGCCTCATCCCCACGCAAAGCGCGGCGGGCGAAGAAAACCTCTTCTTCGGCAGTCAGCAGCGGTGCATAACCGATTTCACCAAGATAAAGTTGCGTCGCGTCGAGGACGCGTTGCGAGATAGCCTGAGACAGCAATTCATCATCGACGAGGTCATTTTCCATGGACTCGTCAACGAGAGCCTTCTCGTCAAAACCATCCTCAACGCCATCCTCCAATTCGATTTCGTCATGTAATTCGTTAGCTTTCAGCGTAGTATGACTCATAGCTGTACCCTACCCGTGATTTGCGAGCAGGATACAGCGACCCTGCTCAAACTATCGCTGCGGCAGATATTGCAGCGGGTTTACGGATTTTCCCTTGTAACGAATTTCAAAATGCAATCTTACTGAGCTGGCACCGGTACTGCCCATGGTGGCAATTTTTTGACCCGCCTTCACCTCTTGTTGCTCCCGGACCAGCATGGTGTCGTTATGGGCGTAGGCGCTCAGGTAGTCATCATTGTGTTTAATGATGATCAGGTTTCCGTAGCCGCGTAACGCATTCCCGGCGTACACCACCCGCCCATTGGCGGTGGCCAGCACCGGTTGCCCACGCGAACCCGCGATATCGATCCCCTTGTTGCCCCCTTCGGCAGACGAGAAGTTTTCGATGATCTTACCGTCAGCAGGCCAACGCCAAGTCCCTACCGGCGCCGAGCTGGATGACGATGCAGAAACCGCCGTCGCACTGCTTGCTGCGCCGGCCGCAGGCAACATCTTGCCTACATTCTGTTTACCCGAAGAGTCAGAATACGCGCTGGCTGATTTAGAATCAATATTCGCCGATTGAATTTGTGCGCTGCTTGGCTGACTGGGAACAATATTATTATTGGCCGCCAACATGCCACCGCCGCCACCATTACCGTTAATGCGAATCACCTGGCCAACATTCAAGCTATAAGGCGCCTGAATATTATTACGTGAGGCCAGATCGCGAAAATCGTTGCCGGTGATCCAGGCGATATAAAACAGCGTATCGCCACGCTTAACGGTATAGCTTTCGCCGTTATAGCTCCCCTTAGGAATCGACTGATAACTACGGTTATAAATAATATGTCCACTGGCATCGGTCTGGACATGGCCACCCGAAGAGAGCATGCGGCCACCGCCGCTTGAGCCATTGACCGAGCTGATCGGCGCAGAATTCTCGTTGCTGCTACACCCCGCCAGCCACATGGTAACCAGCGTACACATCGCCACCCGGCGCCACTTAATCATTGGGCTTCCCGTGCTCATGATTCCCCCATGACAGCATTCTTTTCTTAAAAAGATCATTCATTCGATATACCCGAAAATGCCGAATCGCGCGCGGCCCAAACCGGCCAAAAACGACGGGTATTCACCGCTTAGCGCGGTAGCCTATAGCGTAAGAGGATGAATTGGACACTAAAAAGCCCATCTAGGTCAAATCGGGATGCCGTCAACATCCCCCTTATTCTCGCGCTTTCGGACTCTTCCCCCGCCCTCACCGACCCTCTCCCCTCGCTCCCTCTCGGCGCGATGGACGCCGCCTCGGCTACGGCGTGGCGCGTGGTGAATGAAGCATAATGGTAATCTCGTCACCCTGCACGGCGCCGTGTGCCATTAATTCTTCACGCTAACTCGCCCCCCACCAACGGGACGAAACGTACCGGCTCGATAGACTCGACCAGATACTCATCGCCCCGCCGCTGGATACGACGCAGAAATTGTGGCTGAGCCGCTTCGCCGACGGGCAACACCAAACGCCCCCCTTCGGCCAGTTGCGCCAACAATGCCGGCGGGATCTCCGGCGCGGCGGCGGTCACGATAATCGCATCGAAGGGCCCCCGTGAGGCCCAACCTTGCCAGCCATCACCGTGACGCGTAGAGACGTTATGCAGATCCAATTGTTTGAGACGGCGCTTCGCCTGCCACTGTAGGCTCTTGATGCGTTCGACCGAATAGACATGGGGGGCCAGATGAGCCAGTACCGCCGTCTGGTAACCGGAACCGGTGCCGATCTCCAACACACGCGAGTTGGGCTGTAGGGCCAACAGCTCGGTCATGCGCGCCACCATGTAAGGCTGCGAAATGGTTTGCCCCAACCCGATCGGCAAGGCCGTATTATCGTAGGCCTTGTGGGACATCGCCTCGTCGATAAAGCGCTCACGCGGCACCTCGGCGATGGCCTTCAGCACGGCCTCATCGCGGATCCCTTGACGCATCAACTGTTGGATCAGTAACAATACTCGGCGATCTACCATGCCGCACCGCCCTTATCGGCACGCCCCAGCCAATCGCTCAACCGTTCACGCGCGCTGTGCGCCGTGAGATCCACCTGCAGCGGCGTCAGCGAGACGTAACCCGCCGCCAGCGCGGCGAAGTCAGTGTCGTCGCCCGCATCCTGCTTGGCGCCCGGCGGCCCGATCCACATCAGCGGTTTACCGCGCGGATCCTGCTGATGGATCACCGTCTGCGCCGGTTGGCGACTCCCGCAACGGGTGACTCGCCAGCCGCGGATCGCCTCCAACGGCAGATCGGGCACGTTGATATTCAAAATACGCCCGCTACGCAGCGGCTCGCCGGCCAGCATTCTCAGCAAACGGCAGGTAATCGCCGCTGCCGTCTCATAATGGCGCTCGCCATCCAGCGACACGGCCAATGCGGGGAAGCCCAGATGACGCCCCTCCATCGCCGCGGCCACCGTGCCCGAATAGATGACGTCATCGCCCAGATTGGGACCGGCGTTGATGCCAGCGATGACGATATCGGGACGCGGGCGCATCAGGGCGTTCACCCCCAGATAGACGCAGTCGGTCGGCGTGCCATCGATGATGCTGATATCGCCGTTAGCCAGCGTCTCACTGCGCAGCGGTGACTCCAACGTTAAGGCATTCGACGCCCCGCTGCGGTTACGATTAGGGGCGACGATCTGTACCTGGGCAAACTCACGTAAGGCGCTAGCCAGCGTCTGAATGCCCGGCGCCCTCACACCATCGTCATTACTCAGCAAGATCCGCATCGGGGTTTTCCTGACAGAACAGTTCACGCACCACACTGGTGGCGAAACTACCGGCGGGCAGCGCAAAGGTCAGCTCGACGGTGGCGTCATCCCACCAGTTCCAGGCCAGCGCCTGCGGTTGCAACAGTACCGCCCGGCGTGCCGGTTCGACTCGCTCGCGCGCCAATAGCGCCAGCAAGTCAGGATAAGCCTCAAGGACGCGGCGCTCGAAGGCTAACGCCTCGCCGCAGATACCGCCATCACCGTCGCCGGGCAAGGCGGCCGTGATACGCAACTCGCCCGCATCCAGACGCTGTTGGAGCGCCGCCAGCTCCGTCTGTGGCGCGACAAACCAGCTACCGCGTCCGGCTAACTGCAAGGCGTCACCCTCCAGCACGCGGCCAAAACAGCCGGCAGCCAGTCGCTCGCTCACCAATTGGTTGAATAGCGCGCTGCGCGTGGCGGAGAGATAGAAGCCGCGCTTGGCACGCTCCTTGACACGGATCTGATCGGCCGCCCAGCGACGTGCCTGATGTAGGTTGTTACCACCACGCCCAAAACGCTGCTCACCGAAATAGTTGGGCACCCCCTGCGCCGCCACCCGGCGTAGACGCTCTTCGACCTCGGCGCTGTCGCTGATGTGGCGCAGCACCAGACGGAACGCATTGCCGCGCAGCGTACCGATACGCAACTTCTTACGATGGCGGGTTACCGCCAATACTTGGCAGCCTTCCAACACAAACTGACTGAAATCCGGCGTATCCGCTCCCGGCAGATGCAGACAGAACCATTGCTCCGTCACCGCGTGACGATCCTTCAACCCGGCGTAGCTGACGGCACGCGGCGAGAGACGTGCAAAACGCGCCAGATTCTCCGCCACAAACTGGGTATTACAGCCCTCTTTGCGCAGGCGTACCAACACGTGCTCGCCGTCGCCGTCAGGCGTGAAGCCCAGATCCTCGGCGACAAAGAAATCCTCGGCGAACGCCTTGAGCACCCCGGTCGCCGTCGGGCGGCCATGCAAATACTGTAGCGAGGCAAAATCCATCGATCACTCCTTGACCAATAACGCCACCGCCTCGCAGGCGATCCCCTCGCCCCGGCCGGTGAATCCCAGACGCTCGGTGGTGGTCGCCTTGACGTTAACGTCGTCGATATGGCAGGCCAGATCCTCCGCGAGGAAGACGCGCATCTGCGGAATATGCGGCGCCATCTTCGGTGCCTGGGCGATGAGAGTAATATCCAGGTTCCCCAGACGATAGCCCTTAGCGCGAATACGGCGATAGGCCTCGCGCAACAGCGCGCGGCTATCCGCGCCCTTATAGGCCGGATCGGTATCCGGGAACAACTTGCCAATATCCCCCAGCGCCGCCGCCCCTAACAGGGCGTCCGTCGCGGCATGCAGGGCGACATCGCCATCGGAATGGGCCAATAATCCCTGCGGATGCGCGATACGCACGCCGCCGATAATCAGCGGCCCCTCACCGCCAAAGCGGTGGACATCAAAACCGTGACCAATTCTCATCGGTTATTACTCCTGTCAATGCGCCAAGGAGGTCGAGCGCGCCAGATAGAACTCTGCCAACGCCAAATCTTCCGGACGGGTAACTTTGATATTATCCGCTCGCCCGTGCACCAATCGCGGATGGTAACCACAATACTCTAGCGCCGACGCCTCATCGGTCACCGTTGCCCCCTCATCCAGGGCGCGTTGCAAGCACTGCAACAGTAGATCCCGTGGGAACAGCTGCGGCGTCAATGCATGCCACAGATCCTGGCGATCGACGGTATGGGCGATCAGCGGGCGGCCCGCCTCGGCGCGCTTCATGGTATCGCACACCGGTGCCGCCAGTATCGCCCCCTGGTGCGCCGTATTCACGCAGCTGAGTAAACGGGCCAGATCATCGGCGTGGAGGCAGGGGCGCGCGGCGTCATGCACCAAAACCCACTCGGCCTCCGAGGCCGCCTGCAGCGCGGCGAGCACCGATTCGGCGCGGGTCTCTCCCCCGGCCACGCGACTCACCCGCCCATCATCCGCCAAGGCGAGCGTGGAAAAGTGTCGATCCTGCGGATGCAGCGCGACGATCGCCTGCGGCACCGAGGGATGGCGGAGCAGCGCCGCGACGGCGTGCTCCAGAATGGTCTTTCCGGCCAGCGGTAAATACTGCTTAGGCGTACTGCTTTGCATCCGGCTACCGATGCCAGCGGCCGGCACAATGGCGACGATGGACGGCGCCCTACCTGAATCATGATCGTTCATCAGCGAGTTTCGTTATCGACTATGAAGGCATGGCCGTCGCCATGCAGAGAATTCAGCGATTCGACATCACCGATGGGGACGTCGAGTTTGGCTGGGGAGCGCTCCCGGCCATGCGGCGTTTGTTCTGATCGGGCACCAAGCGGTAGAAGGTTTCCCCCGGCTTGATCATGCCCAACTCATTGCGGGCGCGCTCTTCGATCGCCTCCTGCCCACCGTTCAGATCGTCGATCTCGGCGAACAGTTGGTCGTTGCGCGACTTCAGCTTAGCGTTATTCGCCTGCTGTACCGCCACGTCTTGCTTCACCCGCATATAATCATGGAGGCCATTCTTACCGACCCACAGCGAATACTGTAGCCAGCCTAACAACACCATCAACAATAGCGTCAGTTTACCCATTCACGCCCCCTGAAAAACCGCCCAATCATCCCATAACTTCCGTCGGGACTCCATAATGGGCGGTAAAATTCCCCGCGTGCACACGGCATTACATCCCCCCACGGATCAGACCGCCGACGCCGCGCCGCTCTAAGAAAGAGGCCGTCAGGTGGCGAACCTCGGTCGAGGAGTGGGTCGCCACCATGCGGGCGGCCAGCCGCTCCATATCCGCCAGATCCAGATGACGCAGCAGGTACTTAATACGCGGTACGCTGTGACCGTTCATGCTCAGTTGGCGAAAGCCCAGCCCGACCAACAGCAACGCCCCCATCGGATCGCCCGCCATCTCGCCACAGACACTGACCGGCAGGGCGAGCGTATTACACTCGCGCACCACCTGCTGTAGCAGGCGCAACATCGCCGGATGCAGCCCGTCATACAACGCAGCCACCCGAGTATTGTTACGATCCACCGCCAGCAGATACTGGGTCAAATCGTTGGTGCCCACGGAGATAAAGTCGACGCGCGTGGCCAGCTCCGGCAGCATATAGGCCAACGCCGGGACCTCGAGCATCACGCCGACACGCGGGCGCGGTAGGGCATAGCCCAACATGGTCTCCACCTCGCGTCCGGCACGCTCGATCAGCCGACGGGCCTCGTCGACCTCCGCCAGGGTGGTCACCATCGGCAACAGAATACTCAGGTTGCCGCTGGCGGCGTTGGCACGCAGCATGGCGCGCAGCTGTACCAGGAAGATCTCCGGCTGATCGAGGGTGATACGCAGCCCGCGCCACCCCAGGCTCGGGTTCTCTTCGCTGATCGGCATGTAGGGCAACTGCTTGTCGGCGCCGATATCCAGGGTGCGCAGCACCACCGGTTTCTCGGGATTGATCTGCAACATCCCTTGATACTGGGCGACCTGCTCCTCTTCCGAGGGAAAACCGCTCTGTAGCATGAAGGGGATCTCGGTACGATACAGCCCCACCCCGTCGACGCACCCCTCCAGACGCTGTTCATGTTCGGCACTCAGACCGGCATTCAGCAGCACGCTGATACGCTCACCGCTGCGCAACTGAGCCGGGCGATCCGATTCCGCCTCGGTCTTACGACTCAGCGCCAGCTCCTCACTGATCAAGCGCTGGTACTCCTGCACCAGCACCGGCTCCGGCTCCACCAACACCTCGCCACGGTAGCCATCGATCACCAGCAACCGTTCATGCAACAGGGCGGGACGGATATCCGCCCCCATCACCGTGGGCACCCCCATCGCTCGCAGGATGATCGCCGCATGGGAGTTAGAGGCGCCGTCGCGCACCACCACCCCCAACAGACAGGATTGCGGGATCTCGGCCAGCAGACTCGGCGTCAACTCGTCGGCGACCAGAATGAAGCGATCCGGCCAAGGCGCCGGGCCGATCGCGTTATCATCCAAATGGAACAACAGACGTTGGCCAAGCGCGCGGAGATCGCTGGCGCGCTCGCGCATGTAGCTATCTTGCAGGCTGGCAAACTGTGCGGCGAAATGCTCCGTCACCTGCTTCACCGCCCACTCCGCCACCGCGCCGCCATCCACGTGGCGCATCAACTCGCGTTTCAGGCGCGGATCATTGAGCAGGTGAGAGTAGAGATCGAAGATCGCTGCGCTCTCTTTCTGTGCGCTGGCACCGAAGCGTTTACTGTAGCGGCGAAACTCGCTGGCCGCCTCTTCCAAGGCCCGCGCCAGGCGTTCGCGCTCACTCTCCGTGTCCAGGGTCGAGGCCTCATAGACATGCTCCAGCGCCGGCTGGCTGATATCCATCCACCCCTTACCCACCGCGACCCCGGGCGAGGTGGCGATAGCGCGCAGGCGGTTCTGGCGTAGACGGCCGAACAGGCTATTGAGTTGAGTCTGCGACAAGATACCCGCCAGCTGCGTGGCCAGCGTGACTAAGAAGGACTCTTCGACCTCATCGAACTGGCGTGAGGCGCGTTGCTGAACCACCAAGACCCCCAACAACTGGCGGCGGTAGATCATCGGCACCCCGAGGAAGGCGCGATAACGCTCCTCCCGCACCTGGGGAAGGTATTTAAAACTGGGATGTTTCGGTGCATCAGCCAGGTTGACCGGCTCGGCCAGGCGGCCAACCAGGCCGACTATCCCCTCGTCGAAAGAGAGCGCCACTACCCTGCCGCGTGGCTTCTGCAGGCCACGCGTGGCCATCAGGTAGTAACACTGGCGATCGTCATCGGCCAGGTAGACGGAGCAGACCTCCGTCTCCATCGCCCGGCAGGTTTCATCCACCAACACATTCAGCGCTTCATTCAGGCTGGCGGCGGCGGCCACCCTCTCCACGATCTCGCGCAGGCGCGTAAGCATGATAACGGCCACTTAACCTCTTTTACGGCGATAGCCGGGAGCCGAACGCCCCCCCTGGGCTACGCTCTCCTGCAAAGACATCACAACGGATGAGAACTCCTTCATCACCCGACGGTAGACATCGCGTTTAAACGACACAACCTGACGCACCGGATACCAGTAGCTGACCCAGCGCCAGCCATCAAACTCCGGTGTGTTGCTGCGCTGCATATTGATCTCTGCCTCGTTACACTGGAGCTGCAGTAAAAACCAGCGCTGCTTTTGGCCAATACAGACCGGCTTGGTATCCCAACGCACCAAACGTTTTGGTAATTTATAGCGTAACCAGTTACGCGTGGAGGCCAGTATTTTCACATCCTTACGCCCCAGCCCCACCTCTTCGAACAGTTCGCGATACATCGCCTGCTCAGGCGTCTCTCCGGCATTGATCCCACCTTGGGGGAACTGCCAGGAGTTTTGCCCATAACGGCGAGCCCACAACACCTGTCCCTGACGATTACAAATTACAATACCCACATTCGGGCGGTAGCCATCATCATCGATCACCAGACTACCTCGATAGCAAAATCGCAAGATACCCTGATTGTTTCACACTCCCACCAAGCGGTAAACCATTGGCGCTACGCCAAGATTAGGATCCGTCCTACCGTATAAATCCGGGATAACTCACAGATAAGTGCAAAGTTATAAACACAGGGCAGGATGTCATGACACGTTTATTCACTTTTTCTGTGGATATAGGTGTGCAGAACTGTCTGGAAAGAAGGGTAAAACTTCTCGCGACGGCCAAATGGTCAAAATGACCATAATAAATATTTCAATATGATTCATGGTGTTAATATTGAAAGTAGTGTTATCCACGGAGATAAAATGTGATCTAGGCACGCTTAGGATCCTGCGCTGTCTAAAGATCGCACAATGCCGATTTTATCCACAACATATCCGCAAAACTTGCACACTGCGGCAGCAATTTCGTAAAAACCCCCCCTCGTCAAGGCTGTAAATCAAACCAGTGTCGACGGTAATAATGGGTTATCCAAAATATCTGTGGATAAATAGGTGTAAGATCCTGTTCATTGCCAGTGGCTAGTAGTGCACAATAGCGTCGTGTCGCCGAAGGCGCAGAGGATATGATGAAAAATCTTATTATGAATCATCGTATTAATCATGCCACCGGCCATCCGTGGTCCCATTGTTGATAAGCGTAAAATGAGCGTACATTTTTTAACCAGATGATAAACGATCCCTTTCCACCGCTGACCCCCCCCGCCGATCGCCAGATATTATTGCAGCGAGCCTGGCGCTTGGCTGGCTATAGCTATGCCGAGTTGGCGCAACTGGCCGCGATCCCGCTACCGCACGATCTCCGACGGGACAAGGGGTGGGTCGGCACGCTGCTGGAACGCTGTCTCGGAGCCCGCTCCGGCAGTAAAGCGCAACAGGACTTCCCCGATTTGGGCGTCGAGCTGAAGAGTATTCCCATCGACGCTCACGGGCGCCCGCTAGAGACCACCTTTGTCTGCGTCGCCCCGCTCACCGGCAACACCGGCATTACCTGGGAGAGTTGCCACCTACGGCAAAAACTGCAGTGCGTCCTGTGGATCCCTGTCGAGGGTGAACGTCAGATCCCGCTGGCACAACGCCGCGTCGGCGCGCCACTCTTGTGGAGCCCCTCGGCACAAGAGGAGCAGGCGTTACGGCATGACTGGGAGGAGTTGATGGAGTTGATCGTCTTAGGGCGCGTCGACACCATCAGCGCGCGCCACGGTGAGGTGTTACAGCTACGCCCCAAGGCGGCCAACAGCCGCGCATTGACCGAAGGTATCGGGCCGCACGGTGAGCCGATCATGACGCTGCCACGCGGTTTCTATCTGAAGAAGCATTTTACCGCGGCGCTGCTGGCACGCCATTTCCTGGTGTAAACACAGATTTCTCCCGTCGCACACTGCGCGGGACGGGGCTATCGGTGTATACTGCTCGTTTATGGTTCGTTTAGGTATTTATCTCTATGTTTGCGTGGATTGTCGATCCGAATGCCTGGCTTGCACTGGGTACGCTGACGATTCTGGAAATCGTACTGGGCATTGATAACATCATCTTCCTCTCTCTGGTGGTAGCCAAACTCCCCAAGAAACAACAAAACAAGGCGCGCCGTATTGGCCTATTAGCAGCAATGGGGATGCGTCTGTGTCTGTTGGCCTCCATCGCCTGGGTGGCACATCTGGTTCACCCACTCTTCGAGATCATGGGTCATCCGGTCTCCGCTCGAGATCTGATCCTGCTACTCGGTGGGCTATTCCTGATCTATAAGGCCAGCAAAGAGGTCCATGAAACCATCGAAGGGAATAATGATAACCTCGCCACCCACGTGCACTCCTTTATGGGGGCCATCGTGCAGATCATGATGTTGGACATCATCTTCAGTCTCGACTCGGTGATCACCGCCATCGGCCTGTCCGACCATCTGTTCATCATGATGGCGGCTGTGGTCATCGCCGTCGGCGTCATGATGTTCGCCGCGCGGCCGATCGGTGAGTTCGTCGCCCGCCACCCCTCCGTCAAGATGTTGGCATTGGCGTTCCTGATCCTGGTCGGTTTCACCCTGATCCTGGAAAGCTTCGCCGTCCACGTTCCTAAGGGCTACATCTATTTCGCCATGTTCTTCTCCATGGCGGTCGAAAGCCTCAATCTGATCCGCAACAAGAAGAGCAACGACGGCGAATAACGCCTAGCCTGTTCGGTTCAGTGACACAGAGGGGGCATTCGCCCCCCTCTTTTTTTATCTTTCCACCGACGCGCTAACGCGCTTGCGCGTCGCGATCCGGGCAATCCTTACGGTTCAACACCTGAATACGCTCCTCCTCCTGGACGTGGTACACATACATCACCTTCATCCCGAACTGATTGACTCCCCGTTCGTGGCAATGTTTGATGAAGTGATTCAGGGCGTGACGCCGCAAACGCGCATCGCTGGCCTCCTCGCCCGTTAAGTGTACCCGATAGACCAGCACCAAAGTGCGCCCCTCCAGTCGAACGCGCCGCAATCCGATCCCCGGCGACTGTGGCGTCTCGCGTCCTGCCAGACGCTGATAGTGATCCAACATCTGGCGGCGATACTCGACCCAAAGCAAGGGATTTTCCTGTTTCTTCGCCAGCCAGCGTAGGACGAAACCGCTACTCAACCCACTCATCAGCAAGGCTAATAGCACCAGCGCCGAGATGGGCCGCCAGCCACGCCGCGCCAGCCACAGCGTCCGCCGACGCGCGCGTTGGACCGCCGCGACGACCCCCAGCATGAAAAACAGCACGAACAGAAAGCTGATCACCAGGTTGAAAGAACTTCCCTGATAAAACAGGTAGAGCAGTAAGGCGTTAAACCCCAGCAGTAACGCCCAGCTCGCGCTGCGCGGGAAACGCAGCATCGCCAGTAAGAGCAGCAGGGTGACCGGCCCCAGATAGCCCGCCGCCACCCGAAAAGGACGGGCCGAAAAGTCCTCGGGGAACATGACCAGCATCAACAGCGTCAGCAGCACGCAACTCGCCGCCGCCATCACCCCGCACAACTGATAAAAACGCAGATGATCATCGGATTCCGCGTTATGGTCCTCATCGGCGCCGAGCGAAATGGGATGTTTTATGAGCATATTTAATTAATATCTTGAATAAATGCACATAAAACATACCACAAGAATAATAAGTAGGTCACAGATAGTTTTATTATTCATCAGAATGATAACGGCACGGGCGATGCCGTGCCGTGTCTGTGCCACTGCGGCGTGTCACGTCCCGCTTATTGATTATTCTGAGCCGGCAATCCCAGGGCATCGCGCAGGGTAAAGAACAGATCGGTCTGATCCGTTAACCCCACCACATTGCCCGCATGGGGGCCATAGGCGGCGATACGCAGTTGAGCGCCGGTATGCTCCTGGCTATCGTCCTCTTCCGAGGTCCCGTAGCTGATGGTCATCGGCGCGCCATCACGGGTCAGCAGGGTCTGCGTCAGCCCCGGCGCCTTCGCGTCATTGGGGATAATCTGGCTGGTATGGGCATGATCGGCCGTCACCACCACCAGCGTATTCCCCTCGCGCCGGGCGAAATCCAATGCCGCCTGTACCGCCTCATCCAGATCGACCGTCTCACCGAACTGGCCGCACGGGTTAGCGGCGTGATCCTGCTTATCGATCGAGGCGCCCTCGACCTGTAAGAAGAAACCGTTTGGATTCTTGCTCAACAGGGAGATCGCCTTATTGGTCATCTGCGCCAACGTCGGCTGGTCGGCATTACGCTGTGGGTTAGGCTGACAGGTCACCGGTGCTTGCTGGTTACCATGGCGGGTCGCCTTGGGGCCTAGCCAACGCACCGGCATGTTGCCGGCGGCGAACAGCCCCAACAGCGGGCGCTGCTGATCTGCCGTCGTGACGGCATCCATCCCGGCCAGATCATTGACGATGTGGTAACCCTGGGCTTGGGCCTGCTGCAACAACGTCTTCCCCTTAAACTCACCGGCACCCACCGTCTGAGCGAAGCTCTTTGCCCCGCCCCCCAGCGTCACATCGGCGCGAGTCTGTAGCATCTGCTCGGTGATCGATCCGGCGCCGCCATTCTCCAGGGCATTCTCCGGGCATTTCTCGCGCGTCTCTTGCGGACCATAACACTTACGTCCGCTGACATGGGCGAACATCGCCGCCGGCGTGGCGTCCTGTAATTCGGCGGTAGAGACGTTGCCGGTCGCCTTGCCGGCGGCGCGCGCCATCTCTAATAGCGTCGGATAGGCCTTCCCCGTCACATCGATGCCCAGCGCACCATTGTAGGTCTTCACGCCGCTGCTCCAGGCGGTGGCCGAGGCGGCCGAATCGGTCACATAATTGGGCTTATGGGTCTTACGATCCAAGGCGTAATGCGTGTATTGCCCGGTCAACGGCAAGGCATCGATACCGGGTAGCATACCGCCGGCGCCCGCCGCATAGTTGCGCGCCGCCGTAATCTCCGCATCACCCATCCCATCGCCGATCAGCAGGATCACATTTTTCGCCGGACGATTGCTCAGCGAAGCGCGCAAGGCCTCGGTCTGATCGCCCAACAGGCGGCGGGCACCGCCCTGGCGGGTAATGTCGCCTTGGGCGGCACGATCGCTGAGGATACGCTGCGCATCGGCGCTGGAGGGAGCCGCCTGCGAGGCCTGAAGCGGCAGGGCCAACGTCAACGACAACATCAATAGAGAAAGGGAAAAGCGCTTATCACATGCCATGACAAAACTCCGTGTCGAAGGAAATAAATATTGGTTATTTAATGAATTGACTCGGAGTATAAGGAGAGAAGATGTCTATGCGGTGACAGCCCGATGACCGCGCGATGACAGCGCATCTCGGGCCGTCCCGCTACGCCTCAGCGTCGTCCCCAGCGCCAAACGGCGACGATGGCCAGGGCGAAGAGTAGACCGAAGCCCATGCCAACCCACACCACCCCGGCCCCACAACGGATAGCGACCGAGTAGGCGGCTAACATCAGCAACATCGCCACATTCTCCCCGAGGTTTTGTACTGCGATGGCGTGGCCGGCACCGACACTCTCCCGCCCACGCTGCTGTAACAGGGCGTTCAGCGGGACCACGAAGAAGCCGCCGCAGGCGCCGACCAGCAACAGTAGGCCATACGAAAGCGGCAGACTGTGCTGGAGGGAGAAGGATAACACCAGCAGGCCGATCAGGATCCCCGCCGGCATGCAGCGCCCCACCGTATCCAGCGTCACCCAGCGTCCGGCGGCGGCGGCGCCGGCCACGATGCCGACCGCCACCATCGCATTGAGCAGGGTCGGTGTGGTGTTGTCCGTCAATCCCAACACCGTCGGCACCCATAGCACCAACAGGAAGCGTAGCGTCACCCCGGCGCCCCAAAATAGGCTGGTTCCCACCAGCGAGAAGCGGGCCTCCGTGTTATGCCACAGCGTGCGGCAGGCGGCGCTAAACTCCGTCCACATCCCCCCCGGCCGCCAATCATCAATGCGCCGAGCCGGGGCGAGACGAGGAATCGCGACGTTGGCAATCAACGCTGCAGCATAGATCAACGCGCACACCGTGAACGCCGCTGGCAGATGCCAGTCAGCCAGCATGCCACCAGCGACGGAACCGATGAGGATCGCCGCGATGGTCGACGCCTCCATCAAGCCGTTGGCCTTCACCAGGTGAGCGCCACCGGTCAACTCGCCGAGAATGCCGTACTTCGCGGGGGAATAGGCCGCCGCACCGATGCCGACCAGGGTGTAACCGATAAACGGATTAACGCCGAGACAAATCAGCAGCGCCCCCAGCAGCTTTAGGCCATTGGCCAGCATCATCACCCGTCCCTTGGCAAAGCCGTCGGCCAGGCGGCCGACAAACGGCGCGCAGACGATATAGGCCGCAACAAACGCGATCTGCAACGCCGGCTGGCTCCACGGTGGAAAATGCAGTGTCTGCAATAACGCCAGGGTAGCAAAGAGTAAGGCATTATCGCCAAAGGCCGAGCAGAATTGGGCGACGATCACCGCCTTCATGCCACGCCCGGCGATGCCGTCGTCGCCGATGGGGACCTCACGCATCCGCCACCTCCGTCGATTCTGCCGACTCTGCCATGCGGCGCAGCGTCACGAAGTCAACCTTACCGCTACCTAACAACGGCAAGGTGCGCAGATAACGAATATCGCGCGCCACCGCCAACTCCGGAATCCCCGCGCGGCGGGCGGCTGTCAGTAAGCCTTCGCGCCCTAAGGTCGCATCGGTCGTAAAGAGGACCAAGGCCTCCCCCTTCTGCCGATCGCCCCGTGCGCTGGCGGCGTGCTCCCCCGTAGGACTCGCTTCCCGCGCCAATTGCTCCACCAGCTCCAGCGATATCATCTCTCCGGCCAGTTTAGCAAAACGCTTTAAGCGCCCTTGAATGGTGCAATAACCTTGCTCGTCCAGCGTCACAATATCCCCGGTGTCGTACCAGCCAGGCTCCCGCACGCCGTCGACATTCGTCGCCTGAGGCGGCTCCAGTACGCCCGGCGCCTCGACCCGCAGGTAACCCCGCATGATGTTGGGGCCTCGCAGTTGCAGGCACCCACCCTGGGCGATGCCCGCCACCGGGATCAGACGCGCCTCCATGCCGGGAAGAATACGCCCGACGCTGCCCACCCGCGCGGCCATCGGCACATTGATCGCCACCACCGGCGCGCACTCGGTGACGCCATACCCTTCGAGGATGCGGATACCGAACTTCTCGAACCAGATCCGAGCGGTATCTGCGGCCAGTTTCTCCGCACCGGCCACCACATAACGCAGGCGGGCGAAATCGTAAGGATGGGCGAAACGCGCATAGTGCCCCAGGAAGGTCGAGGTAGCAAACAACACGGTGCAGTTACGGTCGTAGACCATCTCCGGCACCATGCGATAGTGCAGCGGGCTAGGATAGAGAAACACCCGGCTACCGCACAGGAGCGGCGTCAATAGGCCGACCGTCAAACCAAAGGCATGAAACAGCGGCAACGCCGACATGAAACGATCGCGCGGCGTGAAGTCTGCCACGCAACGGATCTGCTCCACATTCGCCAGCAGGCTCCGATGCGAGTGCACCACCCCCTTGGGATTCCCCTCCGATCCGGAGGTAAACAGGATCAAGGCCGCCTGATCGGGATCACGCGCCAACATCGCCTGGGCCGGGCGCAGCAGATGCCACAGGATCCAGATCTTATCGCGCGCGCGTAGACTCGAACGCAGATCCTCCAGATAGACCCAACGTGCCTGTGGCAGTTGGTCCGGCAACGCCTCCAGACGCGCCTTGAGCAGAAACTGACGTGAGGTCACGATAGTCGCAATGTTACCCGCGAGTAACGCGTTGCGTAGTCCGGCCGCGCCGGCGGTATAGTTCAGCATCGCGGGCACGCGATTACGCAGCGTCGCGCCGAGGATGGTCGCCGCCGTGATGGTGGCGTTGGGTAACAACAGGCCGACGTGCTCCTCTTCGCGGGTAAAGCTTTGCAGGATGCGGCTCACCGCGAGGCTCTTCTTCAACAAGCCGCGGTAGCTATCTTCGCACAGATTAATATCATCGATGGCCTTGCTGCCCGCCCCATAACGCCGCATCGCCGCCAGATAGGCGGCAAACAGCGTGGTGACCGGCTGCGTATCCAGACGGGCACGCATCATGATGGCATGCAGGCGCTCCCCGGCCAATTGGCGGCGTTCACGCGCCCGCGCAGCCTGCGGTATCGCCAGTCGGGTGACCGGTAGCAGGTGGATCGCCAGCGGCGGCAACCAACGCAGCGGGAACAATCCCTTCAAGCGACCGAAGTGGCTAAACTCGGCACCTTCGATCCGCACCGGCATCAGGGTAGCGCCGGAGCGCGCCGCCACGAAGGCCGCCCCCTCGTAGACCTTCATCAATGATCCGGTCACGGTAATGCGCCCCTCGGGGAAGATCACCACCGGGCGTCCCTGTTCTACCAGGCGGATCAGGCGCTTCACCGCCATCGGTTTACGCGGATCTAACGCCACAATATCGACGAAGCGCCCAACCAGGCGCATCAACCTACTGTCGGCGATGGAGCTGTAGACGGCGAACACCGGACGCACCGGCAGATACAACGCCAGGAGAACCCCATCGAGAAATGAGACATGGTTGGGAACAATCAACAATTTGTCATAATCAAAACGCTGATCGAAACCGCTTAGGCGCAGGCGAAACAACCGTTTCAGCAACGCGCCGATCAATCGGTACAGCATGAACATCTCCCTATGTGCGGCAGAAATGGGGGGCGCAAGCATACTACCCCATGGCCGCAAGCGCGCAAACCGCAGGGAGGGGAATATCTGCGTCGACACACAGCGAAGAGCGACAGGCAAAAAAAAACCTACGCATCCGCGTAGGTCGGTGTAATTGTTGGTCGATCTTCCGGCGGGAAGATCCTCACATCACCAATCAATACCTCTGGGATAATCAGTGTAGGAAAAGATCGGCCATCACCACCACGAATAATTCGCAAGCTAGCAGTAAACAATGAAACAGAATGTAAGCGGAGTCGGCGTGGCGTAACCGTGTCGCGCGGTTCGACAAAAAATAGGCAAAAAAAACCTACGCATCCGCGTAGGTCGGTGTAATTTTGTTGGCTTCAGCAACTGAAAACTGAACTCTCACCAATCAATACCTCTGGGACATTCAGCATACGAGGCTTCGTGCTCATCCATGAAGTCCCGAATAGCAACATTCGGCAGCAAAATGTAACTAGCGGTGAACTTTGTTGATTTACGCAAATATTAGACGCTCAAACGCGCACACCCGCTTGCAGGCTGAGCGCTTTTCCGCAACACTGGTGTAAACGTTTACCACTTGCAGTTGGATACTCCCGATCATGGCTACGATCAAGGATGTTGCCAGACTGGCCGGCGTATCAGTCGCCACCGTCTCCCGCGTCATCAATAATTCCCCGAAGGCCAGCGATAGCTCGCGTGAAGCGGTGCAGGCCGCCATGGCGCAACTACGTTACCACCCCAACGCTAATGCCCGCGCCTTGGCCCAACAGGCGACGGAGACCCTCGGACTGGTGGTCTGCGATGTCTCCGATCCCTTCTTCGGCGCCATGGTCAAGGCGGTCGAGCAGGTGGCTTACCAGACCGGTAACTTCCTGCTGATCGGTAATGGTTACCATGAGCAGCAGAAAGAGCGTCAGGCCATCGAACAGCTGATCCGCCACCGTTGCGCGGCGCTGGTGGTCCACGCCAAGATGATCCCCGACGACGAGCTGGCCGCCCTGATGCAGCAGATCCCCGGCATGGTGCTGATCAACCGCACGCTGCCCGGGTATGAGCAGCGCTGTGTGGCGCTGGACGATCGCCATGGCGGCTGGCTGGCGACGCGCCATCTCATTCATCAGGGGCACCGCCGCATCGCTTGCATCTGCTCCAATCACGCCATCTCCGATGCCCAGGATCGCCTGCAAGGCTATCTCGACGCCATGCATCAGTATGAACTCCCGATCGACGAACGCCTGATCGCCTATGCCTCCCCCGATGAGATCGGCGGGGAGCAGGCCATGACCGAGCTGCTAGGTCACGGCAGCGATTTCAGCGCCGTCACCTGCTATAACGATCCGATGGCTGCCGGCGCCTTGTCGGTGCTTAACGATAATGGCATCGACGTGCCGGGTAGCGTCTCGCTGATCGGCTTCGATGACGTCCTCATCGCGCGTTATCTGCGCCCGCGCCTCACCACCATCCGCTACCCGGTCATCGCCATGGCGACCCAGGCCGCAGAGTTGGCCTTAGCGCTGGCCGCCGGGCGTGAGCTCCCCCCTACCACCAACATGTTTAATCCGACCCTGGTCTGCCGCCACTCCGTCTCTCCTCGTAAGGCGGTGTGATACACTGTGTGCCATCACCGCCACACGCTGTAACGAGAGGAAGGATTATGATCACCATGCTTGACGTCGCACGCCGCGCGGGCGTGTCTAAAGCCACGGTATCGCGCGTGCTCAACGCTACCGGGCAAGTCAAGCAGAGCACCCGCAACGCCGTATTTCATGCCATGGAGGAGTTAGGCTATCGGCCAAACCTGCTGGCGCAGGCGCTGGCCAATCAGACCTCCAACACCCTGGGGTTGGTGATCTCCCACTTTGACGGCCCCTACTTTGGCCGACTACTGCGCCAGGCGGCGAGCCAGGTGGAAGCCAGCGGCAAACAGCTGATCGTCACCGATGGCCACGATACGCCCGAGGGTGAGCGCCAGGCGGTACAGATGCTGAGCGACCGGCGCTGCGACGCTATCGTGCTGTATACCCGTTTCATGTCCGAGGCCGATCTGATGGCCCTGGTGCGCCAATACCCCTCGCTGATGGTGATCAACCGCGCCTTACCCCAGGCACCAGAACGCTGTGTCTACTTCGAACAGCGCGCCGCCGCGCGCCAGGCGGTCGAGTACCTCATTAGCCGCGGTCATCGCCACATCGGTTGCATCACCCTGACCATCGATACGCCGACCGGGCAGGCACGTCTGCAAGGCTACCGTGATGCCCTGCTGGCACAAGGCGTTAGTCTCGCGCCACACGGCATCGCCCACGGCGACAACAGCATCGCCGGCGGCTACCAGGCCTGCCAACGCCTCTTGGCCACCGGAGCACCGCCGTTCAGCGCCCTCTTTTGCTGCAACGACGACATGGCCATCGGCGCGCTACGCGCGCTGAATCAGGCCGGACTCCGCGTGCCGCAACAGGTCTCCCTGTTCGGCTTCGACGATGAACCGAGCGCCGCCTACCTTACTCCGGCGCTCTCCACCGTCTACCTCCCCATCGATGCCATGATCACCGCCGCCATTCAACAGGCGCTACGCCTCAGTCGGGGCGAGGCGGTCGACGCGCTTGCCCCCTTTGGCGGTGAAATGCGCCTGCGGGAATCCGTCGCCGATTTCGTCACGACGGCATGACGTGTCGACAAAAGTGTCGATATGCCATGCCGGATATCGACATTGTCCATCCACCTTGCGAGGTGGAATATCACAATGCATTGTTTTAAATGAAATAAATAATATCAATATAATTGGCACGGTTTATGCTTAGCTCGGGCGGATCTTTTTTGTAGTCTGTCTCTGAGGACATAACATGAACCGCTTTGTGATTGCGGATCCCCGACTGTGCATCGGGTGCAATACCTGCATGGCCGCCTGCGCGCAAGAGCACGAGGCGCAAGGTCTCCAGGCACAACCGCGCCTGACGCTGGTCAAGACCAGCCATGAGTCGGCGCCCCAGATGTGTCACCACTGCGAAGATGCACCCTGCGCCCTGGTTTGCCCGGTTAACGCCATTACCCACCAAGACGGCGCCGTTCAGCTCAATGAAAGCCTGTGCGTCGGCTGCAAGCTGTGCGGTATCGCCTGCCCCTTCGGCGCCATCACCTTGGCCGGCAGCAAACCGTTGCATATTCCGGCTAACAGCAACTCGCCCCTGGCCCCCCCGGCGCCACCGGCGCACCTCAGCGTTGGCCCCTTCTTAGATTGGTATCCCGGCATCCGCAGCATCGCGGTGAAGTGCGACCTGTGCCAGTTTAGCGAGGCAGGCCCCGCCTGTGTTCGCGCCTGTCCGACCCACGCCATCATGTTGGTGGATGAGCGCCGCCTGGAGGCTGCCAGCGCCGCCAAACGTCTACACGTTCTCGATGCCCAACGCGCCGATCTGCTGGCGCTCGCAAGCCTATCCGGGGGAAATGACGCCCAATGAGTATTCTGCAACTGTTTAATCTGATGCTGGCACTGTATCTGATCAGCGCCGTCATCGCGCTGGCACTCGGCGGCCTTGGCCGTTGCGCCGCACGCCTCGCCGCCACGGGCGGGATCCTGGCGGGCCTATGCGGCAGCGTTGCCGCCGCCTCGCTGCTGCTGCAGGCGTCACCGCTCTCTCCCAGCACGCTGTTATTCGGCAGCGTCCCATTACTGTTCAGTCCACTAAACAGCCTAATGCTGCTGCTCACCTCGTTACTGAGCCTGCTCTGCGCCCTGTACGCCTTCGGTACGACGCCGCACGCCGGCGGAAAGGCCGCCTGCCACGCTGGGTTGATGAATCTGCTCAGCGCCGCCATCAGCCTGCTGGTGGTATGTAACGACGCCCCAACCTTTATGGTGATGTTGGAGCTGATGAGCCTGAGCGCGGCGCTGCTGGTCTGGCTGGGGGGCAACGCCAAGGCGCGCCGCGCCGCCGGACTCTATTGGCTGATGTCTCGCCTCGGCTCTCTGGCGCTGCTGCTCTGCTTCTGGCTACTGTGGCGCGCCAGTGGCACCCTGGTATTGAGCGAGTTCCATCTGGCGCTCCTTAGCCACGGTCAACAAGCGGCGATCCTGCTGCTCGGGCTGCTCGGCTTCGGCATCGTCACCGGCCTGGTGCCGCTGCACGGCTGGATCCCCGAGCTACACGCTAACGCCCCGGCACCGGCGGCGGCGCTGTTTGCCAGCGTGATGCTCAAGATCGGCCTGTTCGGTCTCCTCAAGCTCAGCATCGACTGGCTCGGTGTCCCACCGCTGTGGTGGGGACTGCTGCTGCTGATCGTCGGCGCCGTCACCGCGTTCATCGGGGGGTTGTATGCCCTGGCTGAGCACGACCTGCGCCGCCTGCTGGCCTATCACACCATCGAAAACAGCGGCATCATCCTGCTCGGCCTAGCGGCCTGCGTCATCGGTTTCAGCCTAGGTAACCCACTGCTGGCCGTCATGGGCCTGCTCGCCGGGCTATTCCATCTGATCAACCACACCCTGTTTAAGGGCGGGTTATTCTTCGGTGCCGGCGCCGTGATGCATGCCACCGGATTACACGACATCGATAAGATGGGGGGACTGCTGCGCCGCATGCCGCTGACCGGTCTACTGATGTTATTGGCCCTGATGTCGATGGCGGCCCTGCCGCCGCTCAACGGCTTCGTCAGCGAATGGTACACCTACCAGTCCCTGTTCAGTCTGAGCCAGCAAAGCCCTGGGGCGTTGCGGCTGCTGGCCCCGCTGGCCATGATTGCCCTGGCGATCACCGGAGCGTTGGCGGTGATGTGCGTGGCGAAGATCTTCGCCATGACCTTCCTCGGCGCGGCGCGTAGCGAGGCGGCCGCCAATCCGGGCCGCACGCCCTGGAGCCTGTTACTGCCCGCGCTACTGCTCAGCCTGGCCTGTGTGCTGTTCGGTATCGGCGCACCGTGGATCGTCCCCGCGCTGCTACACCTCTGCGCCAACACGCTGCAACTGGTGATGGGTAACGACGCGCTGACCATGGGCGCCATCATGTCGCCGGGCAGCAGCAACATGACCCTGCTGTCACCACCGCTGATCGCCCTGCTGTTGCTGGCCTTCCCACTGCTACCTCTGCTGCTGAGCGCCCTGTATCGCAGCAGCCGCCTGCCGGCGCGCCGCCACGGCGACGCCTGGACCTGCGGCTACGGCCACGAGCCGGGCATGGTGGTCACTGCTGGCGGTTTCGCCCAGCCACTGCGTGTCCTGTTTGCCCCGCTGTTCACCCTACGTCGCCTCTGCAACCCGGCGCCGCTATGCGGCGGACTGCTGAGCGAGGGCGCCCTGCGTGTCTACCCGGTACTGGCGCTGTGCGAAATGGCGCTGCTGCTAGTCGCCGTGTTCTCCTGAGGAGATGATGATGAGTTCACTTTCCATTCTGCTGCTGGCGCTGTTCCAGGCGCTGATCCTGCTGGCGTTGGCACCGCTAGCCTGCGGCATCTCGCGGGTATTGCGCGCGCGGATGCACAGTCGACGTGGCCCCGGCCTCCTGCAAGAGTACCGGGACATCGGCAAACTGCTGCGCCGCCAGAACATCGCGCCACACTGTAGCGGAGCCCTGTTCCAGATGATGCCATACGTCATGGTCGGCACCATGCTGACCATCGCCAGTGCCCTGCCGTTGGTGACTCGCAGCACCCCGCTGCCAGCGTTGGGCGATGTCATCACCCTGGTCTATCTGTTCGCCGTCACCCGCTTCTTCTTCATCCTGGCGGGATTGGATACCGGTAGCCCGTTTAGCGCCATCGGTGCCAGCCGCGAGTCGCTGCTCGGCATCCTGGTCGAACCGATCCTGATGTTGGCGTTGTGGGTCACCGCGCTGCTGGCGGGCTCCAGCAATCTGGGGCTGATGGGCGATTATGTCCGTGACTGGTCGCAACACGCCTCGCTGGCACTGGCCTTGGCGCTATTGGCCTGTGCCTTCGCCACCTTCATCGAGATGGGCAAGTTGCCCTTCGATCTGGCCGAAGCCGAGCAGGAGCTCCAAGAGGGGCCGCTGACCGAATACGCGGGCCCAGGACTGGGCATCCTCAAGCTGGGCATCGGCCTGAAACAGCTGGTGGTCTTGCAACTGTTCATCGCTGTGTTCTTCCCCTGGGGGCAGAGCGCCACCCTGAGTGCTGGCGCCCTGCTGCTGGCGACAGTGATCGCACTGGTGAAGTTGCTCGTCGGCATCGTCATCGTCGCCCTGCTGGAAAACAGCATGGCCCGGCTACGCTTCCTGAAGACCGGCTACACCACCTGGGCCGGCTTCGGCCTGGCGCTACTGGCCTTCTTCTCTTGGCTGATCGCGTGAGGTGAACCATGACATTCCCTATTTCGGCGATCCGTTTCTCCTTTTTTGCCCTAACTCAGAAGGCCGCAAAGTAAAATGACTCAACACATCGGACAACACTACATTGCGGCGCTGCGCCAGCAGTTCCCCCACGCCATCCTCGACGAGAGCTGGCAGACCGCGACGCAGGCCACCATCACGGTGAAGACCGGCATGCTGCCGGAGGTGGTCGAATACCTGTACTACCAGCAAGGCGGCTGGCTCTCGGTCCTGTTCGGCAACGACGAGCGCCCGCTGTGCGGCAGCTATGCGGTCTACTATGTCTTGTCGATGGAGCAAGGCACCAAGTGCTGGATCACCGTCAAGGCGCTGGTCGACGCCAACACGCGCGAATACCCCTCCGTCACCCCGCGTGTCCCCGCCGCCGTCTGGGGCGAGCGCGAGGTGCGCGACATGTATGGGCTGATCGCCGTCGGCCTGCCGGATGAGCGCCGTCTGGTGCTGCCGGACGATTGGCCGGACGATCTCTATCCGCTGCGTAAGGATGCCATGGACTATCGCCAGCGTCCGGCGCCGACCACCGACCAGGAGACCTACCCCTTCGTTAACGAGAGCGGCAGCGGCAAGATCGTCCCCATCGGCCCACTACACATCACCTCCGACGAACCGGGCCACTTCCGGCTATTCGTCGATGGCGAAGACATTGTCGATGCCGACTACCGCCTGTTCTATGTCCATCGCGGCATGGAGAAGCTGGCGGAGACCCGCATGGGCTACAACGAAGTCACCTTCCTCTCCGATCGCGTTTGCGGCATCTGCGGCTTCGCTCACAGCACCGCCTACACCAGCTCGGTGGAGAATGCGTTAGGCATCGAGGTACCGTTGCGCGCCAAGGCCATCCGCTCGATCCTGTTGGAGGTGGAGCGGTTGCACAGTCACCTGCTCAACCTGGGACTCTCTTGCCACTTCGTCGGTTTCGACGCCGGCTTCATGCAATTCTTCCGCGTACGCGAGAAGTCGATGAAGATGGCGGAGATCCTCACCGGCGCGCGCAAAACCTACGGTCTGAACCTGATTGGCGGCATCCGCCGCGACATGCTGAAAGCGGATATGATCGCCACGCGCCAGCTGGCCGCCGAGATGCGCGCCGAGGTGAAGGCGCTGATCGACATCCTGTTCAGTACCCCCAACATCGAGCAACGCACCGTCGGCATCGGCCGCCTCGACCCGCAGATCGCGCGCGACTTCAGTAACGTCGGCCCGATGGTACGCGCCAGCGGCCACGCACGCGACACCCGTGCCGACCACCCGTTCGCCGGGTACGATCTGCTGCCGATGACGGTGCACAGCGAACAGGGCTGTGACGTCATCTCACGCGTCAAGGTGCGCATCAACGAGGTGTTCACCGCCCTCAATATGATCGAATTCGGCCTGGATAATCTGCCGGGCGGCCCACTGGCCGTCGAAGGCTTCAACTATGTGCCGCACCGTTTCGCCCTGGGCTTCACCGAGGCGCCGCGCGGCGACGACATCCACTGGTCGATGACCGGCGACAACCAAAAGCTGTACCGCTGGCGCTGTCGGGCGGCGACCTACGCCAACTGGCCGACCCTGCGCTACATGCTACGCGGCAACACCGTGTCCGATGCTCCGTTGATCATCGGCAGCCTCGACCCCTGCTACTCCTGTACCGACCGCGTCACCCTGGTGGACGTCAACCGCCGCAAGTCGGTGACCGTTCCCTACAAGGAGATCGAGCGCTACGGACTGGAACGCAAGGATTCACCGCTGAAGTGATCGCCGGAGACCCGAGACCATGTTGAAACTACTCAAAACTGCCCTACGGCATCGCCACGCCACCGTCGCCTACCCGGCACGGCCGCTGGATGTCGATCCCAACTTTCGCGGCAAGCCGCAATATGACGCCCGCCAGTGCATCGCCTGCGGCGCCTGCACCGCCGCCTGTCCGGCCAACGCCTTGACCATGGAGAACGACGTCGCCAACGGGCTGCGCCGCTGGTCGCTCAACCTGGGACGCTGCATCTTCTGCGCCCGCTGTGAGGAGGTCTGCCCCACCGCCGCCATCGTGCTCTCGCCGGAGTTTGAACTGGCGGTGTGGCGCAAGGAGGATCTACAACAACGCGCCGACTTCGCCATCTGCCATTGTGTCGAGTGCGGTGCCCCCTACGCCGCCCAGAAGGAGATCGACTACGCCATGGCCCTGCTGGTGCAAGCGGGTCAACTCAGCGCCGAACAGGCCGAGGCGCGCCGCGCTCAGTTCGAAACCTGTCCGGCCTGTAAGCAGAAACACAACACCATTCCGACGACACGCATTACCCTGAGTCGTCACCTGATGCCGGAGGCGTCACAATGAGCCACATCCTCACGACCCCGTCCGCACAAGGTCATCTAATCGGTCCGCGCGACGCCAACGGCCAACCCATCCCGATCACCCTGGATGAGCAGGCCGCTCGCCTGAAGCAGACCCTGCTGAAGGACATCCGCCGCTCCGCCTACGTCTACCGCGTCGACTGCGGCGGCTGCAACGGCTGCGAAATCGAGATCTTCGCCGCCATCTCGCCGCTGTTCGATGCCGAGCGCTTCGGTATCAAAGTGGTCGCCTCGCCACGCCACGCCGACATCCTGCTGTTTACCGGTGCCGTCACCCGTGCGATGCGCGTCCCGGCGCTACGCGCCTACCAATCGGCCCCCGATCCCAAGATCGTGATCTCATACGGTGCCTGCGGCTGTAGCGGCGGCATCTTCCACGATCTCTACTGCGTCTGGGGCGGCACCGACAAGATCGTGCCGGTGGATGTCTATATCCCTGGTTGCCCGCCAACGCCAGCGGCGACGCTGTATGGCTTCGCCGTGGCGCTCGGCTTGCTGGATCAAAAACTCAAGGCGGAGCACCACCCACAAGGCGAAGACGAGCAGGCCGCCATCCTGCATCCGGCGATCCCGCAACCCCTGCGCGTGTTGATCGACCGTGAGGCACGGCGCATGTCCGGCTACCGTTATGGCCGCCAGCTGGCCGACAAATTCATGACCCTGCTGGCCAGCCGCGATGCGCTGAGCGTGGAGGAGCGCCTGGCGCGCTTCCTCGCCGACGAGAATGATCCGCGCTTAAACGAGGTGATGGGCCGTCTGTTGCAGGTATGCAACCAGGCCGCCCCCAACGGAGGCATACGATGAACGATCGCGCCGCCGCCTACTTCCCCGATCCGACGGTGGTGTTCCACATCCTCAACGCCAAGTTTATTCAACAGGCCGAAGAGGAAGCGGCGACACCGCCGGCGGCCCGTGAGGTGATCTACTACAGCCTGGCCATCGGCCACCACCTGGGGGTGATCGACTGCCTGAAGCCCTGTCTCTCCCTGCCCCTGAGCGACTATCGCGACTGGATCGGTCAGTTGGAGGAGGGGGAGGCACGACGTAAGCTGGCGGGGCTGCTACGCTTCGGCGAGATCACCATCGACAGTAGCCACACCCATCTGCTGGCCTGTGCCCTGGATCGGGCGCGGCCGACGATGACCGCCCAGCAGCAGGCGTGGAGTCACGCGCTGATCGACACCCTGCGGCTGATTGAGAATGAACCGACAATCTATCTGATGGTGAAACGACACAATGGCTGACAATCTTATCCTGTGTGTAGGCAACAGCATGATGGGCGACGACGGCGCCGGTCCGCTGCTGGCCGAGAAGCTATGCGGGCACCCGATCCCCGGTTGGCGTGTCATCGACGGCGGCAGTAGTCCCGAGAGCTACGCCCACCAGATCCGAGAACTGCGTCCAGACAAACTGCTGATCGTCGATGCGACAGAGATGGGATTGGAGCCGGGCGAGATGCGCATCATCGACGAGCGCGACATCGCCGAGCTGTTTATCGTCACCACCCATAATCTGCCGCTGAGCTACCTGATAGCCCAGCTGCGCGAGGATGTCGCCGACATCACCTTTATCGGTATCCAACCGGCCATCGTCGCCTTCTATGCGCCGATGATGCAGCCGGTCAAGGAGGCGGTCGAGGCGTTGTATCAGCGCCTACACCATTGGCAGGAGGATGGCGGCATCCCTCGTCTGGCCGTGCCGGACGACGAGGTCATGCGCTGAGTCACGCGACGACGGGATCGACACTTTTGTCGAGTCCGTCGGCACTTTGATGCGGATCATCACGGGCTTCCCCCACCTGCCTTTATAGTTCAGGCAATTAAGCCACTCGGCTTGATGGGAAAACCTGGCACGCATCATGCATATATAAACGGGAGAGCGCGGCGGAGAGGTCATGACGCCGTCCGTCACCGGGCGGGGCAGCAACGCGATGCGCCCCGGCTCTCTGTAGCATCGTTACATCGGATGGGCCATAAGCCGCCGGTGATCATAATAATAGGAGCAATGTTGATGAAAAAAGTCATCACGGTCTGCCCTTATTGCGCCTCAGGTTGCAAAATCAACCTGGTGGTGGATAACGGCAGGATCATTCGCGCCGAAGGGGCGAATGGCGTGACGAACCAGGGTGAGCTGTGCCTGAAAGGGTATTACGGCTGGGATTTTATCCACGACACCAAGATCCTGACGCCTCGCCTGAAGTCACCGATGATCCGTCGCGAGCGCGGCGGCAAACTGGAAGCGGTTTCCTGGGACGAGGCGATCGCCTTCGCCAGCTCCCGACTGCTGGCGGTCAAAGAGAAGTATGGTCCCGATGCCATCATGACCACCGGTTCATCGCGCGGTCCCGGCAACGAAGCCAACTACGTGATGCAAAAGTTTGCCCGTGCGGCGATCGGTACTAACAATATCGACTGTTGCGCACGCGTCTGACACGGCCCTTCGGTTGCAGGTCTGCAGCGATCGGTCGGTAACGGCGCCATGAGCAACTCCATCGTCGAAATTGAAGATACCGACTGTATTTTTGTCTTCGGCTACAATGCCGCGGACTCTCACCCCATCGTCGCGCGCCGTATCATCAAGGCGAAGGCGAAAGGGGCAAAAATCATTGTCTGCGATCCGCGGCGCATCGAGACCGCGCGCATCGCCGATATTCACGTGCCGCTGAAAAACGGCTCCAATATCGCGTTCCTGAACGCCATGGCGCAGGTGATCATCGCCGAAAACCTGCATGACCGGGCCTTCATCGAGCAGCATACGGAAGCGTTCGAGACCTTCCGCGATCTGGTCGCCACCTATACCCCGGAGTCGGTGGAAGAGACCACCGGCATCAGCGCACAGATGATCCGCGAGACGGCGCGCATGTACGCCAAGGCGCCGACCGCCACCATCCTGTGGGGAATGGGTGTGACCCAATTCTACCAAGGGGTGGAGACCGTCCGTACCCTGACCAGCATCGCGTTGCTGACCAGCAACCTGGGCAAGCCTTACGTCGGTGTCGGCCCGGTACGCGGCCAGAACAACGTGCAGGGGGCCTGTGACATGGGCGCACTGCCCAACACCTTCCCCGGCTACCAGTACGTTAACCAGCCGGAGGTGTTGGAGAAATTCGCCAAGGCCTGGGGCGTCGAGAAACTGAACGATAAGATCGGTTATGCCCTGAGCGAGGTGCCGCACAACATCGAGCACGGTCTGCTGAAGGCGCACTATGTGATGGGCGAAGATCCGCTGCAAACCGAACCGGATCTGGCCACCATTCGCCGCACCTTCGAACAGCTCGATCTGTTGATCGTACAAGATATCTTCATGACCAAGACCGCGGCCATCGCCGACGTGATCTTCCCGGCCACCAGCTGGGGCGAGCATGAAGGGGTCTATACCTCGGCGGATCGCGGCTTCCAGCGTTTCTATAAGGCGGTAGAGCCCGAGGGTGACGTGAAGCGTGACTGGGAGATCATCAGCCTGATGTCAACGGCGATGGGCTACCCGATGCACTACCACAACACCCAGGAGATTTGGGACGAGCTGCGCGAGCTGTGCCCGATCTACTATGGTGCCACGTACGAGAAGATGGCGGATCTGGCCTATGTCCAGTGGCCGTGCCCGACCCTGGATAGCCCCGGCACGCAATATCTGTATCAGGGCGGTAAGTTCGATACGCCGAATGGCAAAGGCCAGTTCTTCACCTGCGAATGGCGTCCGCCGATCGATCGCGTCAGCGACGACTATCCGCTGGTGCTGGCGACGGTACGTGAAGTCGGCCATTACTCCTGCCGCTCCATGACCGGTAACTGTAAGGCGCTGGCCGCGCTGGCCGACGAACCGGGCTACGTTCAGATCAACACCGCAGACGCCAAGACCTTCGGCATCCGCGATCAAGATCTGGTGTGGATCCGCTCACGCCAAGGCAAGGTCATCAGCCGGGCGTCCGTCAGCGAGCGCGCCAACCGCGGGGCGGTCTACATGACCTACCAATGGTGGATCGGCGCCTGTAACGAACTGGTCGCCGAGAACTTGAGTCCGATCACCAAGACGCCGGAATACAAGTACTGCGCCGTCACCCTGGAAGCCATCGCCGATCAAGCGGCGGCGGAAGCCTATGTGGTGCGCGAGTACGACAGCATTAAGCGTCATCTACGCGAAAGCGCAGAGGGTTGACGGGCCGACGGCTCTCAAAACAATAACGCGCCTTTAAATGGCTTATCAACGGGGTACGCGGTGCCGTATCAAACTAACACACCGCGTATCACTTTTGATAATCCCCCCGACGGTGAGGGTCTATGCCCCCCGTCGGCACGATACGGCGCGACACTATAACGATATCGGGAGTAATTGAATGAATCGGTTTGTCATTGCGGATCCCAAGAAATGCATCGGCTGCCGTACCTGCGAAATCGCCTGCGTCATGGCCCATCGGGAAGAGAGCGAGCTGCATAACCTCAGCCGCGACAACTTCACGCCACGCATTCACGTCATCAAGGGAGACAACATCAGCACGGCGATTCTCTGCCGCCAGTGCGAAGATGCCCCCTGTGCCAATGTCTGCCCCAATGGCGCCATCAGCCGTCAACAGGACTTTATCTGCGTTGACCAGGAGAAATGCATCGGTTGTAAGACCTGCGTGGTCGCCTGCCCCTACGGCACCATGGAGGTGGTCACCACGGCGGTGACGCAACGCTATGGCAGCCAAGGGTGCCTCAGCGGCAGCAAGGCCGAGGCCAATAAGTGCGATCTGTGCCACCACCGCGCCAACGGTCCAGCCTGCGTAGAGGCCTGCCCGACCGAGGCGCTGCGCCTGATCGACCGCAATGCCATGCAGGCGCTGATCCAAGAGCGCCGCCAACGCGCCGCCTTCGATAATCTCGGCGATCTGCTGTAATCGCCGCCTCCCCCGCCGCGCGCCGCGTTGCGCGGGGGCGTTCGTCTGGACGGCTCGCCCGCCACGAAAGCGAGAACTATCCCTCAGATATGACATGCCGCATTGCGTCCCCCGCGGCCCATTTGCGACAATTTATTCACCGTTCGCTTTATTTAACGCGGCGCGATTTGCGTGTAGGCTGCCTGGTTATACGGTAGGGTGCCGCCACCATCGCAAGACCGTCGTCCTCAGCGCGTAGGGCGTAACGCCGCGCTTCCCGCTTATATAGCAACATCGCCAGCCCCGCGGCGCGCTGGCTCGGAGTTATTTTTTTGGAACACAACGCCATCGCACTACGGATAAAAGGAAAGGTTCAGGGCGTCGGTTTTCGCCCCTATGTCTGGCAGATAGCCCACGAGATGGGGCTACATGGCGAGGTCAGCAACGATGCCGGCGGCGTCTGGCTGGTGGTGCGGCTACCGCTGGATCTCGCGGCGCTCTGCCAACGGCTGTATGCCGACTGCCCGCCGCTGGCACGCATCGATAGCATCGAGCCCCAACCTTGGCCGACCTGCCCCGCCGACGGTTTTCGCATCGTCGAAAGTCGCCAGGGAGCCATGGACACCCAGATCGTGCCCGATGCCGCCACCTGCCCGCACTGCCTGGCGGAGATGCGCGATCCGCGCAATCGACGCCATGGCTACCCCTTTATCAATTGCACCCACTGTGGCCCACGCTTCACCATCATCCGCCGCATGCCCTACGATCGGCCCAACACCGCCATGGCCGACTTTCCACTCTGCCCGCGTTGCGCGCGCGAATATGGCGATCCCGCCGATCGCCGCTTTCACGCCCAGCCGACCGCCTGTGCCCTGTGTGGTCCAACGCTGTGGTCCTGTGAGGCGGGCGGGCAGGCGCGGCGCGACGGTGAGGAGGCCTGGCAGGCCGTCTGCCAGGTACTGGAGAGCGGAGGTATCGTCGCCATCAAGGGATTAGGCGGATTTCACCTCGCCTGCGACGCCAGCGATGCCGCCGCCATCGCCCGCCTACGTACCCGTAAGCAGCGCCCGGCGAAGCCGCTGGCCCTGATGTTGCCGGGAATCGACTGGCTGGCACGCTACTGCCGCACCACGCCGGAGGCGGGACTCGTGGCCCTGTTGAACAGCCCCGCGGCGCCCATCGTCCTGATCCCCGCCTCCGACGCGGTACCGACCGGGGTCGCTCCCGGCCTGGATGAAGTCGGCGTGATGCTGCCCAGCACCCCGCTGCACCATCTGCTGCTGGCACGCCTCGGCCGCCCGCTGGTGATGACCTCCGGCAATGCCAGTGGTCAACCGCCGGCATTGAGCAACGACCAGGCGTTGAGCGATCTGGAGGGCATCGCCGATCTGTGGCTGATGCATAACCGCGACATCGTACAACGCGCCGACGATTCGTTGCTGCGCTACCATCCCGACGGCAGCGAAATGCTACGCCGGGCACGCGGCTATGTGCCGGATACGCTCGATCTCCCCGAGGCCTTTCAGCGGTTGCCCGATGTGGCCGCCGTCGGCGGCGATCTGAAAAATACCTTCTGCCTGCTACACAAGGGGCGCGCCCTACTCAGCCAACACCTCGGTGATTTGGGGGAGGCGCGTATCCAGCAGCAGATGCGCCAAACTTGGCAACTGCTACAACAGATCTACCAATTCACCCCGCAGGCCATCGCCTGCGACCGTCATCCCGGCTATCACAGCCGCCGCCTGGCACAGCAGTTGGCCGAGCAACAGGCGCTGCCGTTGATTGCGGTGCAACATCATCACGCTCATCTGGTCGCCTGCATGGCCGAGCATGGCATCACCCCGCAGCAGACTCCGCTGATCGGCCTGGCACTGGACGGTATCGGTTACGGCGAGGAGGGCGAGTTCTGGGGCGGCGAGTGTCTCCGCGTCGACTACCGTGATTATCACCGGCTGGGTGGGCTGCCGGCGGTGGCGCTGCCCGGTGGAGATCTGGCCGCGCGCCAGCCCTGGCGTAACCTACTGGCACAACTGCTGCGTTTCCTCCCCGATTGGCAACGCTACCCGGAGACACACGCCCTCCAGCAGAAGAACTGGCCCCTGCTGGCTAAGGCGATCGAACGGGGACTCAACTGCCCGCCCGCCTCCTCCTGTGGCCGTCTGTTCGACGCGGCGGCGGCGGCGTTAGGCATCTGCCACGAGGCGATCAGCTTCGAGGGTGAGGCGGCCTGCCGCCTGGAGGCACAAGCCTGGCAGGCCTGGCCGCAAGCGACCCCCATCACCCTGCGATTGACCCCTCAAGGCGAGTTGGCGATGGGGGACTTCTGGCACGATTGGCTCAGCTGGCAAGCCCCGCTCCCGCTGCGCGCGCTGGCCTTCCACCGCGCACTGGCCGATGGCCTGGCGGCGCTGCTGCGTCACCATGCCGCGCGGGAAGGGTGCCAAACGCTGGTATTGTCCGGCGGGGTGCTGCACAATCGACTGCTGCGCCAACTGTTGCAGGAGCGCCTGGCGGACTACCGCCTGCTACTCCCCCAACGCCTCCCCGCCGGTGACGGTGCATTGGCGCTCGGCCAGGCGATCATCGCCGCTTATCGCCAAAATGATGCGATCTCCGCCGCTGATGCGCCATCCGGCGAAGAGGAATCGGTGAACTGATGACGCGCATCAAAGTTCAGCCGCCCGCTTTCCCCGAGGATAGGCCGGCACAACAAAAGAAGAACGATCATGCATGAATTATCCCTTTGCCAAAGCGCATTTGACATTATCGAACGCCAGGCGCGCGCCAGCGACGCCCAGCGCGTCACCGCGGTCTGGCTGGACATCGGCGCGCTCTCCTGCATCGAGGAGAGCGCCTTAACCTTCTGTTTTGACATCGTCTGTCGCGGTACGCTAGCCGAGGGCTGCGCGCTGCATATCAACACCATCCCGGCGCAAGCCTGGTGCTGGAGTTGCAGCCAGCCCATCACGGTGACCAGCCATGATGCCGGTTGCCCGCACTGCCAGAGCCATAACCTGCGCGTCGATGACGGCGATAGCATGCAAATCAAACAGATTGAGATTGAGTAACCTTAACGCTCAGGAGACCCCTTATGTGTACCACCTGCGGCTGTGCAGCCGGCGAACTGCATATTGAAGGCGACGAACACCATCACGCCCACGCTCACGACGGGCACGCGCATCGCCATGGTCACCACCATGGTCATCATCATGAGCATGACCATCATCACGACCATGAGGGGCAAGCGTCCGCGCGCGTCGTCAACGTCCACCACCACTACCACCATAATGGTGATGTGCATCACCACTACCACTATGTGTTCGCTACGCCAGAACAGGCGCAGGCGCACGAACACACACATGAACATGAACACGCGCATGAACATGCTCACGATCACGCGCATACACACGCCCATAGCCACGAGCACGAGCACGAGCACGAGCACGAGCACGAGCACAATAGCGCATTCGTTCCGCATCAACACCACGACGATCTGCACTATGGCCACGGCGAGGCGGGCGCACACGCCCCCGGCATCAGCCAGCGCCGCATGGTGCAGATCGAGCAGGATGTGCTGAGCAAAAACAATACGCTGGCCGAGCATAACCGCGAGCACTTCACTCAGCAGCACATTGCGGCCCTCAACCTGGTCTCCAGCCCGGGATCCGGTAAGACCACACTGCTGACCGAAACCCTGAAACGCATCGCCGATCGTATTCCTTGCGCGGTGATCGAGGGGGATCAACAAACCACCAACGATGCCGAGCGTATCCGCGCCACCGGCGTCAGCGCTATCCAGGTCAACACCGGCAAAGGGTGTCATCTGGATGCACAGATGGTGCATGACGCCATGCATCGCCTGGATCTGCCGGATCACAGCCTGCTGTTTATCGAAAACGTCGGCAACCTGGTGTGCCCGGCCAGCTTCGATCTGGGCGAGCGCCACAAAGTCGCGGTGCTGTCCGTCACCGAAGGTGAAGACAAGCCGCTGAAATATCCGCATATGTTTGCCGCATCCAGCCTGATGATCATCAACAAGATCGATCTGCTGCCCTATCTGCAATTCGATGTCGAGGCCTGCATCGCCAATGCGCGCCGCATCAACCCGCAGATCCAGGTGATCCAACTGTCCGCCAGCCGTGGCGACGGGATGGAGGCTTGGTTGGCTTGGCTGGAAACCACGCTGGGAGAGAATCAATAATGTGTCTGGGAATACCGGGAAAAGTGGTCGCCGTGGGCGACGATATCCATCAGCTGGCGCAAGTCGATGTCTGCGGCGTCAAGCGCGAAGTCAACATCGCGCTGGTGTGTGAAGGGGCGCCGAGCGATCTGCTTGACCAGTGGGTACTGGTGCATGTCGGCTTCGCCATGAGCATACTGGACGAGCAAGAGGCCCAGGATACTCTGGAGGCCTTACAGGCGATGGAAGCGGTTGAGGCCGACGTGGCGCATTTCATGCGCGGCGGCGCCGGCGCGGCACGCAGCGGGGAGTGATCGATGCAGTTTGTTGATGAATTCCGCGATCCCCAACTGGCCGAGGCGCTGTTAGCGCGGATCCGCCAGCGCGCCGCCGACCTACCGGCCGACTGCCGCCTACCCTTACAAATCATGGAGGTGTGCGGTGGCCATACACACGCCATCTTCAAGTTTGGCCTCGACCAGCTGCTACCGCCGGAAATCGAGTTTGTCCATGGCCCGGGTTGCCCGGTCTGTGTGCTGCCGATGGGGCGTATCGATCAATGCGTCGAGATTGCCCGCCGTCCCGGCGTGGTGTTCTGTACCTTCGGCGACGCCATGCGTGTCCCGGGACGCAACGGCTCCCTGCTAGACGCCAAGCGCCAAGGTGCGGACGTCCGCATCGTGTACTCGCCGCTCGACGCCCTGACGCTGGCGCAACAGCTACCTGACCGTGAGGTGGTCTTCTTCGGCCTCGGCTTCGAAACCACCATGCCCAGCACCGCGGTCACCCTGCAGCAGGCGCGTCGCCAGGGCGTCAATAACTTCAGCGTATTCTGCCAACACATCACCATCACCCCCACCCTGCGCAGCCTGTTGCAACAGCCCGATGTCCGCATCGACGGCTTTATCGCACCGGGGCACGTCAGCATGGTGATCGGCGCCCACCCCTACGCCTTCATCTGCGACGAGTTCCACAAGCCGTTGGTGATCACCGGCTTCGAGCCGCTGGATATTCTGCAATCGTTGGACATGTTGCTGGCGCAGCTGTGCGAGGGACGCTGTGAGGTAGAGAACCAATATCGCCGCATCGTCCCCGATAGCGGCAATACCCTGGCGCAGCAGGCGTTAGACGAGGTCTTCGTCACCCGTGAGCGCAGCGAATGGCGCGGCCTGGGTGAGATCGAACACTCCGGGGTCGCCCTGAGTCCGGCCTACGCCGCGTTCGATGCCGAGCGGCGTTTCCAACCGCAGAGCCAGCACGTCGCCGATGATCCACAGGCACGTTGCGGCGATGTCCTGACCGGGCGCTGCAAACCGGCGGATTGCCCGCTGTTTGGCGCTCGTTGTAACCCACAGAATGCCTTTGGCGCACTGATGGTCTCTTCGGAAGGGGCCTGTGCGGCGTTCTACCAATATCGTCGAGGAATGGAGCAATAACCGTGAGTAGTAAATGGTCTGAAGACGATGTGATTACCATGGCGCACGGTAGCGGCGGCCTGGCAATGCAACAATTGCTGGAGAGCCTGTTTCTGCCGTTGTTTGATAATCCGGCGCTCAATGCGCGCGAAGACCAGGCGCGACTGCCGCTGTGTAGTTTTAACCAGCAGGGTGACCGCTTGGCCTTTACCACCGACAGCTATGTGATCGATCCGCTCTTCTTCCCCGGCGGTAACATCGGCAAGCTGGCCGTCTGCGGCACCGCCAATGACCTGGCGGTCAGCGGCGCTCATCCCAAATACCTCTCCTGCGGCTTCATCCTGGAAGAGGGGCTGCCACTGCGCGATCTGGAACAGATCGTACAGAGCATGGCGCAAACCGCCCGTGAGGCGGGCATCCAGATCGTCACTGGCGACACCAAGGTTGTGCAGCGCGGCGCGGCGGATAAGCTCTTCATCAACACCGCCGGGATCGGCGCCATTCCTGCGGATATCCGTTGGGCCGCCAGCGAGATCCAGCCTGGCGATCGTCTGATCGTGAGCGGCACGCTGGGGGATCACGGCGCCACCATCCTCAACCTGCGGGAAAAGCTGGGACTGGAAGCGCAACTCTCCAGCGACTGTGCCGTCCTGGCGCCGCTGATCGCCCCGCTGCGTAACATCCCTGGGGTACGCGCCCTACGCGATGCGACGCGCGGTGGGGTGACCGCCATCCTGCACGAGTTTGCCCAAGCCAGCGGCTGCGGCATGGATGTCAACGAGAAGAGCCTGCCGGTGAAGGATGCGGTACGTGGCATCTGTGAACTGCTCGGCCTGGAGCCGCTCAACTTCGCCAACGAAGGCAAGCTGGTGCTGGCCGTCGCACCGGAGGCGGAACAGGCGGTATTGGATTGCCTGCACGCGCACCCGTTAGGCGTCGATGCGGCCACCATCGGGGTCGCCACCGATCGGCGTCAGGTGCGTCTGGTCGGCCTGTTCGGCGCCGCACGCCTGCTCGATCTGCCACACAGCGAACCGCTGCCGCGCATCTGTTGATGCCACGCAGCTTTGGCCGGGTGCACCCGCACCCGGTCGATTTCGCCCACGCCATCGGGCCAGATGGCGGCGATGCGGGAGCCGTAACCGGCCACGCCGGCATCAGTGGGGAAGGCTTCCCCTTAAACGCCGACGGCGGTTCGCATCAGACGCTAGCCGTGGCGCCCCAACGCGCTAACAGCACCTCATTCAATGGGCGGGTATCCTGCATCGCGTGGTACAGGGTGTCATACAGCGACTGGATCTTCTCCAGATAGTGCTCCAGTACCCCATCCCGATCACGGTTGTTGACTCGGCCGTCCAGCATCCCCTCATCATCGAAGCTCGCCCGTCCCAGTTCGACAAAACGCGCCTCATCGCCCGTATCCAGACGCAAACCATATTGGATCGTCTTACTGTAAAACTCGCCCGCCAGACGGATCTCCACCATAAAGTGGTCGAAGACCGTGAAGTTGACGCTGTCGCCATCACCACAGCTGAACTCATGGAAAATCTTCAGCCGGGAAGAGGTGGTCGCCTTAATGAGACTGCTCTTATAGGTCGCCCACTGCGCCATCAGTTTTTCATTTTTATTATGGATAAATAGCGACTTCTCGGTTAGTTCGCTGACCTTCATAGTAAATACTCCACCATACTCCCAAAGATTGTACGCATCGCGATGTGATGCGCCGCACACCAGACGGAGGCATATATCGCTCCCTCTGCGGTAATAAATAAGCAGGATACATGCCAGCTTTAATTATTAATTATTTGTATGATGTTTTACAGAAAATTAGTAACGTTAATAACTAATTTCGGCGAGGATGGCGACTTTATCGCCGAATCTGACTGCGCGCTGACCTGCCACGCTCACGCTGGCAAGCGGCGTCGACATAACTGTCGACGCCGTCAGACAACGCTGACGTCACACGCTGAGATCGTGAACAGAGATCCCCAGACGCTGCATACGTGAGATCAGGGTCGTTCGCTTCACGCCCAGACGCATCGCCGCCCCACGCGGACCGGCGACAATGCCATTGCATTCACGCAACACCTGTAGGATGCGCTCGCGCTCGCTCAACGCCGTGTCCGCCTGCGCGGCGGCTGGCAGGGTCGGCAACGTTTCCAATCCCGCCGGCGCACGGTTGGCCAGCGGAGGCGAGAGGTGATACTGCAATTCGTTCATCGGCAGGGTGAGCACCGGGCCACGGCTAAGGATCACCGCGCGCTCGATAATATTTTCCAACTCACGCACGTTGCCCGGCCAGGGTAACTGGCTCAACATGCGAATGGTCTCCGTCGGAATACTGTCGATGGTGCGATTCATCCGCTTGGCGATCTTGCGGGTGAAGAACTTGACCAACAGTGGGATATCTTGTGGCCGCTCCCGTAACGGTGGGATCACGATGGGAAAGACATTGAGCCGATAGTAGAGATCGCTGCGGTATTGACGATCCTGCACCATCTGCTTGAGATCGCGATTGGTGGCGGCGATCAACCGGACATCGACCGGGATCACCTTGCTGCCGCCTACCCGCTCGATCTCCCGCTCCTGCAATACGCGCAACAGCTTAGGCTGTAGCTCCAGCGGAATGTCCCCCACCTCATCCAGAAACAGGGTGCCATGGTTAGCCAGTTCGAAACGCCCCATACGTTGAGCGCTCGCCCCGGTGAAGGCCCCCTTCTCGTGACCAAACAGATCGCTTTCGAGCAACCCGCTGGGAATGGCGGCACAGTTCATCTTCACCATGCGTTTCTGATTCCGCAGGCTAAGATTGTGGATAGCCTGGGCAATCAACTCCTTGCCGGTCCCTGTCTCCCCCAGAATCAACACGCTACAGTCGCTGGCCGCCACCATCTCCACCTGCTCCAGCACGCTGCGCATCGCCTCACTTTGACCGACGATCTCGCCGAAATCCCCCTCTTGGCGGATGCATTCCGTCAGATAGCGGTTCTCATGCACTAGGCTATCCTTCAGGCGCGAGATCTCGCCGTAGGCCAAGGCATTGTCGACGGCGATGGCGATACGCGCGGCGATCTGGCGCAATAGCTTGAGGTTACGCGGTGTGAAGATCCCCGGTTGGCACTGCGCCAGTTTCAAGACCCCCAACACCTTATTGCCAAAGATCAACGGTAACTGGCAGATGGTGCGATGACCGAAGTTGAGCATCTGGGCCAATTGGCGATCTTGTGGTGCCAGGCGTGCCGAATCGGAGAGATCCATCAACAACATGCTCTTGTCACGGATCACTTGCTGCGCGAGAGAGCCGGCCAACGGCAACAGCTTCTGCTCACGCAGTACCGGCTGGCCCTCTTGGTAACCGGTGATGTAGGAGCGTAGACGATCGTCATGCTGCTCCACCAGCGACAGGCCGATATAGTCGATGCCAAAGAAGCGATGGATCTCTTTCGAGACCTCTGCCGCCAACGCATCCAGCTCCAGTTTGCTGGTCACCGCGTTCGTCACATCGACCAGAATGCGAAAGTGGTCGCGTTCACGCCGCAGCTGCTCCTCTTGCTGCTGAAACTGTTCTCGCTCGAGCAAGCGTTCGAAGATCTGCGCCACCACCTCGGCCAGCGGCGCCGCCAGCGCCAACTCCCCTTCGCTGAAGGCGTCAGCCCCCTCTTTAATCAGTTCGAGGCCGCCCAGGCGTTGTTGCTCCGTGGTCAGCGGCATCTGGCAGTAAGCGCCAATCGCGGCGTACTGTGGCAGCGCGGCCAAGGCGGCGAAATCGTGGCGAAAGGTCGCCCCAGAGCAACAGACTGGGCGTTGTTCGGCCCAGACGCGGCCGCCGGGACCGTCGGCCAGCAGCACATCGCTATCCTGTGTGACGCAATCCCGTTGTGGATCGTAGCGGTACAGGGTGATGCGGTTATGCAGCGGGTCCAGCCGCAGAATGTTGACGCGATCGAAGCGGATCACCGAGAAGGAGAGCTGGTGCAGGGCTCGCATCAGCCCTGGCAAGTTACGCTGGGCCAGTAGACTACGCGTCGCCTGATGCAGCAAATCTTGCCAGACCGGCTCCATACGCGACAAGGAACAGGTTGCTTTATTATTCATAACCAAACCAATTACGCGGTAAGAAGTCAGGCTGCTGAGTCTAGGCGATCCGAGTCCGGCTAAATATGATCTAATTAGTTAAATAAGGTTATTGTTGGGTTATGAAACATAAGGCAACAATTTAATTAAGCGTCAATCCGCTGCATACGGTGTGTTTTATTATAGCTGCTCCAAGGCGAATAATTCCTCCATCCGCTGGCGACGACGGATCAAGGTGACCCCCTGCTCCGTCACCAAGACCTCCGGCAACAATGGCCGGCTGTTGTAATTCGATGACATCGACGCACCGTAGGCCCCCGTGTCATGAAACACCAACCAATCGCCGACTTGCGCCGCCGGTAGGGCGCAGGCGGTAACCGTTCCCCCCTCGCGCTGGGTAAACACATCGCCCGACTCACACAATGGCCCCCCGACGACCGTCTCGATCAGCGGACCACTTAGCGCACGGCCATCCCGCGCTAACAGAGAGATATGATGATGACTGCCATACATCGCCGGACGCATCAAGTCGTTAAACCCCGCATCCGCTAGGACGAAGTGGCGCTGCCCCATCGTCTTCACCGCACGGACCTCAGCCATCAACAGGCCTGACTGGGCGACCAGATAGCGCCCCGGTTCGATCTCCAGACGCACCGGATGCCCCAGATGCGCGGCGATACGCCGCCGCGCAGCGTCCCACAGACCAAAATAGTGCGTCACATCGACCGATTGCTCGTCGGCGCGATAGGGAATACTCAAGCCGCCTCCGGCTGAAATCGCCTGAATGTCGCGCCCCAGGGCAATCGCCTGATTAGCCAGCGTGTCGCACACCCGCGCCAAGTGATCGTAATCCACGCCCGACCCGATATGCATATGCAGCCCGACGAGGCGCAGATCATAGGCATCGATCAGCGCCAAGGCCTGATCCAGATCCTGATGCCAGATACCATGCTTACTGTTCTCGCCACCGGTATTGGTCTTCTGACTATGACCATGCCCGAAACCGGGATTGATGCGCAGCCAGACCGGATGGCCGGGCGCACGCTCCCCCAGTTGACGCAACATGTCGCATGATCCGGCGTTGACCGGGATCGCCAATGCACACACACGATCCAACGTCGCCTCATCGATCACATCGGCGGTAAAGACGATCTCATCCCCCCCCGGCTGGAAACCCGCCAACAAGGCGCGTTCGATCTCTCCTAGCGAGACCGCATCCACTCTGACGCCCGCCTGACGCATCAGACGCAGAATATGGAGATTGGAGCACGCCTTCTGCGCAAAGCGAATGGTATCGAACTGGCGCAGGGTGTCGATCTGGCGCGAGATCACCCCCGCATCGTAGATCCATAGCGGTGTACCGAACTGTGCCGGTAAGGCGCCGAGTAGGGTGTCATTTAAGGCATAACCAGCCTGATTAAGGGGATAAGGCATGACGCGAGGCTCCTGAAGCAGTCGACCATGGGTTATATGTAACAGCCCGCGCGGCGTGGAAAAAATATCTATTTGTCGCAAGTCTATTCATTTATGATATGGATTAGCTATCTCGCCGCGCTCACGCGTGCCAACGGAGGACGCCATGCGCCGTGTTTCCCTACGTCAAATAGAGATCTTTCACGCCGTGATGACCAGCGGTAGCCTGACCGAGGCGGCGGCACTCTTACAGACCTCACAGCCCACCGTCAGTCGCGAGCTCGCCCAGCTAGAGCACCTCCTGGCGCTGAAACTCTTCGATCGTGTGCGGGGACGCTTACGCCCCACGGTACAAGGACGCCAACTGTTCGAGGAGGTGCAACGTGCCTATCACGGCTTGGAGCGCATCGTGGATGCCGCCGGTCAGATCCGCCAGTTCCGCCGGGCTAGCCTCAGCATCGCTTGTCTACCGGCCTTCGCCCAGTCTCTGCTGCCGCTCGTCTGCCGCCGTTTTCTCGGCCAGTATCCCGATGTCAGCCTGACCATCACCCCCCAGGAGTCCCCTCTGCTGGAAGAGTGGCTCTCCGCACAGCGTTACGATCTCGGGTTAACGGAAGAGAGTCGCACGCCCCCGGGTTGCCAACGCCATACCCTGGCGGTCATGAACGAGGTCTGCGTGCTCCCCGCCAACCATCCCCTGTTGCGCTACGCCTGCCTGACGCCGGCGCATTTCGCCGACCAGCCCTACATCAGTCTGGCGGCAGACGATAGCTACCGCCACACGCTGGATGCGCTCTTTCTACAGGCCGGCGTGCGGCGTCGTATGGTCGCGGAAACGCACAGTGCCGCCGCCATCTGCGCCTTGGTGCGACAGGGGGTGGGTCTATCCATCGTCAATCCGCTCACGGCGCTCGACTTTGCCGAACAGGGATTGGCCTGGCGGCCATTCAGTATCGCCGTCCCCTTCACCATCAGCCTCATTCGGCCTCAACATCGTCCCGGCTCGGCGCCGGTCGACGCCTTTATCAGCGCGTTGCACGCCGAAGTTATCGCGCTCACGCAATGCTTAAATACCAGCCACACGAAAGACAACGAAAACAAACTGAGCGATTTTTAATCACAAATCGATCACCAAACGGCTTTCGTTTTAAATTTATTAAAACGAAGCGCCGCTAATCACATAATTTATAGTTAATTATCTATTAATCACTCGGCTTTCGATCGTGAGATTAACGCCGTACGCGACAATGTCGAAAGCGACAATGAAAGATCACTCACCCCCGCTGATACGACGGAAATCCTGCGTCTTATACTCCGCGATTACCGAACCCTCAACCGGTTATAACTCCATGAATAATAGGATGACAAATCGCTATCCTTGTTAACTCCCTCACAGTTTTCCTCCTCACTCGCCCTTCCTCTACGGGGATAAGAGACGATTTAGTGTGATCCCGCTTCTATTTCCAAAAGTTTCGTTAATTTATGATTTGAGCTGCACAAAAAGTATAAATAAGATGTGTAAAAACCAATCGAAAGAAAACGCAAAGAACAAGAAGGGGGGTTAATGTCCGTTACTCGCAGGAGCTTTCTGAAAGGGTTGGCCGCCGGAGGCGCCGCCATCTCGGCGCCGGCGACCCTCGCCGCCACGCTAGGGCAAACGCAGGGCCAAGACAAGCCAGGCCGGCCCAAGGATGCGCCTAACCTGCTGATCGTCTTTCCCGATGAATTCCGCACACAGGCGCTACAGTTTATGGGGCAGGATCCCTCGCTGACCCCCAACCTGAACGCCTTCGCCAAGCAATCCCGTGTGATGCGCCAGGCCGTCTCTAACTACCCATTGTGTACGCCGTTTCGTGGCATGCTGATGACCGGTCAATACCCGATCCGCAACGGCATCACCGGCAATGCGCACGACTTCGGCGGTAAGGTCGGCATCGAACTGTCACGCTACGCTCAGTGTTGGTCCGACGTGCTGAAGAAGCTGGACTACAGCACCGGCTACATCGGTAAATGGCATCTGGATGCCCCGCATGCCCCCTACATCGAAAGCTACAACAACCCGATGGAAGGCCGTTACTGGAACGACTGGACCGCCCCGGATCGTCGCCACGGCTTCGACTTCTGGTACTCCTATGGCACCTACGATCTGCACATGCGTCCGATGTACTGGGGCAACACCACCCCACGCGAGAAGCCGATGTTCGTCGATCAGTGGAGTGCCGAACATGAGGCCGACATGGCCATCAAGTTCCTGCGTAACGATGAGGGTAACTTCCGCGCGGCGGATAAGCCGTTTGCGTTAGTGGTTTCCATGAATCCCCCCCATTCGCCTTACGACCAGGTGCCGCAAAAATATCTGGATCGCTTCGCGGGTAAGACCTCGCGCGATCTCAATACCCGTCCCAATGTCGATTGGCAAGCCAACTACCAAGAAGGCTACGGCCCGCAATACTTCAAAGAGTATATGGCGATGGTCAACGGGGTCGACGAGCAGTTTGGTCGTATCCTGGCCGAGTTGGATAAGCAGGGGCTGGCGGATAACACCCTGGTGGTGTTCTTCTCCGACCATGGCTGCTGCCTGGGCGCTAACGGCCAACCGACCAAGAACGTTGCCTACGAAGAGGCGATGCGTATCCCGATGATGTTCCGCCTGCCGGGCAAGATCGCGCCGGGCAACGACGACGCATTGATGTCGGCACCGGATATCTACCCGACCATCCTCGGCTTGATGGGGCTGGAGCAGTGGATCCCGGGGACGGTCGAGGGCAACAACTTAGCCGAGCGGATCACCAGCGGTAAGGGTGAAACAGCCAGCTCACAGCTGTACTTATTCGTCCCCTATGGTGAGCCCTCCTTCGGACGTCGCGGCGTACGTACCGCCAGCCATACTCTGGTGATCGATCGCCAAGATGGTCAACCGCTAAAATATACCCTGTACGACAATATTAACGATCCCTACCAGATGAAAAATATTGCGGCGGGTAATCAAGCATTGATTCAAAAGCTGACCGATGAAGAGTTGCTCCCTTGGTTGGAAAAAACCGGCGACTCCTGGCGCCCGGTTGAATTCACCACAGCGACCACCAATAAACTGAATAAGAAAGTGGCCGAGTGCGCCAAAGCTAGCTAATCGCCACTCACCATACGTAATTACCCTACAGCACCTTACTATCGTCTACGGCGATAGTAAGGATGCCGTCTGGCCTGCGTTGACATCATTACCATAACAAAATAAATAACGGCATTAATGCATCACGATTATTATCGTAAGGAATGCTATGAACAAGAATAACCAATTATTTCTGGGCTCGCTGCTGGCGCTTTCACTGACTTCATTGAGTGCGCATGCCGCTAATATCAATACCGTCTTCTCCTGGGAAACCGCCGATTACGATACCCCTGCTAACTATTCCGGCTATCGTCTCGACATCAACATTAACCCAACCAAATCTAACTGGTACTTCGACGCCGGCCTGCGTCAGCGCGAAGCCGATAACAACAGTCGTTATCAGCGTCTGGATCTCCAAGCGGGCTACCGCTACAAGATCAATAATGGCTGGATCCAACCCAGCTTCAAGGTACGTCAAGATATTACCTCTTATGATAATGGCAACCGCCTCACCGTCGATTTCTATAGCACCAAAACCTCCTATTACTACAACCTCTCGAATAACTGGGCGCTGGCCGGTAGCGGCATGTTCAGCATCGAAAAGAAAGAAGATCTGAAGAAAGGCTTGACCACTAACACCGATTATCTTTCATGGGAGTTTGAACCTGGTATTCGCTACTTTATCACCCCCAAGATCAACACTACGCTGGCCTATTACCAAAGCGGCAAGCATGCCAATAAGCAAAATGATTTCGATACGCGTGAAATCCAGCGCAACCAACAGGTACGTTTATACCTAAGCTGGAACACGCCTATCGGCCTGGTCATCTCACCATCTACCCGTCAGTCGGTATTCAGTGAAATAACCGAGCGTAATGCCTTGGGTGATGTGATCAAGAAAGATATGTCACGTTACAGCCTGCAATTAGCTTATCCGATTAATAATCAGTGGCGCCTTATGACTGAATATTATCACGAGAAAATCAAAACCAAAGATAGCGATAAGAAAACCGAGTACGACTACTTTAAGGTCGCCGTACGCGCGAGTTTCTAATTCATCAATAAAAATTGCCAACGCCGAGGTTATCACGTGAATAAATACCAGCACCTTTTCCTTTATACCGCCATTGTCTCTGCCCTCTATAATACTGCCTGGGCGGCAGAAGTTTGCGATCCCAATAATGCGACCTGTGACACCATCATCGTCGGAGAAAAGGGAACCACCATCGCCAACGATGTCCTGGTGAATACGCCAAACGCACCGGCGATTCTGGTTGAGAAAGGCACCACCGTCACCAGCAACATCTACATCAACAGCGCCAACATCGTCAGCGAGCAAGGCCCAGCCATTCAGGTCGATGGTCAGTTCTCCAGCGGTCGCATCATCAGCGTGAAAGGTGGCTCGACCATCCAAGGCAACGGTATCGCCATGGACTTCCGCCAGGCAACCGGCGCGATGCGCGCGGATATCACCGATGGCAGTACCATTATCGGCGATATCCTCGGCAATGGAGATACGGGGAAAGGGAATAAAATCAACTTTGCCCTGAATAACTCTAGCGCCACCTTTGATGGTAAGAATATTACCGGTTTTAATACGATCGAAAACTGGGGAACCCTGACCATAATGGGTCAGGATGAAACGATCAATTTTGGGGGAACCTTCGTCAACCAGAAAGGCAGTAACCTGGTCTTCCTGCTTAATGATAAAACCAACCTGAATGATGCCATCCTGCGGGTCGACAAACTCTCCCTGCATAAAGATGGCAGTACCGTCAGCATGGGCTACAACGGCAGTAATATTTCCAGCATTATCAATAAAGATATCGTGCTGATCGAAGCCACCCAGGGCATCACCAATGCCGATAAGGTCACCATCGCCGGTATGGATGGCACCCAGCTGGATATCTCTCCGCTATTGACGGCAACCGACTCCTGGATCGAATCCTCTCCACCGCAGATAAACGGTGGCGTCAGCGATAATAAGCTGATCGTTAACTATGGCGTCAGCTATGGCGGGGCCAGCACCTTTGCCACCTTGGCCGAACAGGGTGGCGCCTCGGCGAACGCCCTACGCGCTACCGAGTTTATCGTCCCCAACGTACTCAACGAGTTTAACGGCACCCACAGCGCCGCCTCCGATCAAGCCTTGGCACTGCTGGTCTCTGCCGGCAACAACGCGAGCTCCATCGCCAACCTGGCCAACCAAATGACGCCGAACAGCGATGGCAGCGAACTCCGCGCCGCCAATCAATTGGTCGGCGACATGCGTAACCACATCGCCCAGCGCCAGCTCGGCTACCTGGGGCAACTGCCAGCACAAGAGCGCGACAGTGGCTGGAACCTGTGGGTCAATACCCTGTATGGCCACGGTTCACAGAGCGGCAACGACTATGCCAACGGGTTTACGATGAACCGCTATGGCATCAGCCTCGGTGCCGATCAGGAGATCGATGATAGCGCGATGCTCGGCTTTGCCCTGGGCTACAGCCACAACCAGGCCGACAGCCGCGGCGTCGATCAAAGCAAACGCATCGATACCGTCGAGCTGATGCCCTACCTCGGTTGGCGCAGCGGCATGCTGTTCGCCGATGGTAACCTCAATATCGGCTACCTGCGCGTCAAGAGCGAACGCCGTATCGACGGTGGTAATGGCTGGCAGGGCGAGACCCAGGCCAACGGTGATTACACGGGGATGCAAGCGGGCTATCAGCTCAACGCCGGTCTGAATCTGGAGGTGGCAGGCTTCAACCTACGTCCGATGCTGACCTACCAATACCAGTGGGTCAATCTCAACTCCTGGCGTGAGAGCGGTTCGGTGCTGTCACTGAGCAACAGCAGCCAAAAATATAGCCTGAACCACCTGGGTGGTGGCATGAGTGCCTGGACCCAACTCGCCACAGGCTGGGGCACGCTAACACCGTCCCTCCAGGCCAGCTACCTGCATGACCTCGATGGCGACCGCCGTATCCGCCAGCGCCATGCCCTGGTGTCGATCAACAACGGCGGTTCCACCTTCGAAACCATCGGGGCTCGCGTGGGCGGTAACCAGGTACGTGTCGATGCCAATGCTCGCCTCGACATCAGCGAGTCACTCAATCTGGGCATCGGTGTGGGCTACAACCGCGACGATCGCTACGGTGAGGGCGTTATCGGTCTGACCCTGGGCAACCGTTTCTAATCGGGCTATTGAGAAGGGAATTTATCATGTCATCCATGCATCGCACCCTGCTGGCGGCCTCGATTGCCGCCCTGCTACTCAACGCCCCGCTCTACGCGGCGCCGAACGACGCCGCCGCCAAGAAACGTGCCGAGATCATGCGCGCGCAGATCTACAGCTTCGATCAGCCCGCCGATCTCGCTGACATCACCACGACCCCCGGCTCCCATGTCGCGCTGAGCGATAAACGCGCCATCATGGGCGAACGCGCACTGGTCTGGGATTGGCAACGTGGCGCCAGCCTATTGCTGCACCACGACATGGAGATCCCGTCGGATGCTCAGGTCTCCAAAGCCTGGGGACGCTCCGCCACGCCGGTGCTCTCCTTCTGGATCTACAACGAGAAGCCGATCGACGATGTGCTTATCGTCGATCTCGGTAACGGCCTTAATGCTAACAATGAGGCCGACGCGGGCACTCAGGTCAAACTGAACTTCCAGGGCTGGCGCGCCGTCGGCGTCTCGCTCAACAACGATCTGGCCAATCGGGAGATGAGCGGCGTCGGTGTACGCAGCGACGAAGATGCCGGCGAACCCAGCGTCAGCCGCTCACTCGGTAAGCATATCGATACCATCCGCTTCCGTGCCCCCTCCGGGGAGAAGTCCGGCCGCCTATTCATCGATCGCGTGATGATCTCGGTCGATGATGCGCGTTATCAATGGTCGGACTACCATGTCAAGACGCGCTACGACGAACCGGAGATCGCCTTTCATCACGCCGAGCCAACGCTGGCGCTGACGGCGGCGAACCAGGCTGGCGTCGATCTGATCCGCCAACGACTGATCGATGAGTTCGTCAATGGACCACAAGACAGCAACCTGAAGGCCGAAGCCGATCTCAATAAGCTACGCGCCGCCTTCCAGGCGTTGCAGATCCGCGTGGCGGCCGATGGCACGCTGAGTGGACGCCATCTGATCACCGACAAACAGAAGGTGCTCTATCAACCGGAGTATCTGAGCGCGCAAGATAAGGCGAAATTCGATCGTTATGTCATCCTGGGCGACTACACCACACTGATGTACAACATCAGCCATGCCTACCTCCAGAGTCACGACGCAGCGACCCGGAAAACGTTGGCCGACATGTATCTGCTGATGACCCGTCACCTGCTCGATCAAGGTTTTGCCAAAGGCAGCGGCCTGGTCACGACCCACCACTGGGGATATAGCGCCCGCTGGTGGTACATCTCGGCACTGTTGATGAATCCGGTGCTGGATCAGGCCAAATTGACACAGCAGGTCTACGATGCGCTGCTGTGGTATTCGCGTGAGTTTAAAGCTAGCTTCGACATGAAGGTCGGCCCGCAGAGCAGTAACCTAGATTACTTCAATACCCTGTCGCGCCAGCATCTCGCCCTACTGCTGCTGGAGCCTAACCCGCAACAGCGTATCGACTTGCTGAACACCTTCAGCCATTACATCAGCGGAGCTCTGGCTCAGACGCCGCCGGGCAGTAACGATGGCCTGCGCCCAGATGGCACCGCCTGGCGCCATGAGGGGAACTACCCAGGCTACTCCTTCCCGGCCTTTAAGAACGCCGCTCAGCTCGCCTACCTGTTGCGCGATACGCCTTTCGCCCTACAGCGCGCGGGGCTGGACAAGCTCAAGCAGGCGATGGTCGCCGCCTGGATCTACAGCAACCCGCAGACCGGGATCTCGCTGGCCGGGCGCCACCCCTTCAACTCGCCGTCGCTCGCCAGCCTGACCAACGCCTACTACTGGCTGGCCATGGCCTACGGTAAAAAGCCCGATCCGACCCTGGCGGCCATCTACCTCCGCCTGGCGGGGAAGAGCGAGGCCGATGCCAAGGCGCTATTCGGTAGCGCCATCCCGCCGGCAGCCTTACCGCAAGGCTTCTACGCCTTTAATGGCGGCGCCTTCGGCATCCACCGTTGGCACGACAAGATGGTGACGTTGAAAGCCTTTAACAGCAACGTCTGGTCCTCCGAGATCTACCAGAAAGATAACCGCTATGGTCGCTACCAGAGCCATGGCGTGGTGCAGATCATCAACCAGGGCTCGCAAGAGGATCAGGGCTATCGCCAGGCGGGTTGGGACTGGAACCGGATGCCCGGAGCCACCACCCTGCATCTGCCGTTGGAAGCACTCAACAGCCCCAATCGTCATACCCTGATGCAGCGCGGGAGTCACCCCTTCAGCGGCACCTCATCGCTGGATGGCCGCTATGGCATGCTGGCCTTCGATCTGCGCCCAATGCGTGATCAGCCCAGTTTCGATCAGGCATTGAGCGCGCTGAAAAGCGTCCTGGCCGTCGATGATCGCCTGATCATGGTCGGCAGCAATCTCAAGAGCAGCGACAGCAAGCACGACTTGGAGACCACCCTGTTCCAACTGGCCAATCAACCGGGACGCGACAGCGCCATCTGGGTCAACGGACAGCGCATTGATGCCGCCTCCTGGCAGGGTAGCCTGCACAACGGGGACTGGCTGATCGATGCCAACGGCAACGGCTATCTGCTGGTGAAGGGGCCGACGGCGGAGGTCCGCCGCCAGTTACAACACTCGGCCGACAATAAGAGCATGGCGCCGACGGAGGGGGAATTCAGCGTCGCCTGGCTCAATCATGGCAAGGCGGTCAAGAATGGCGCCTATCAGTATCTGGTGGTGCTCGACGCCACCCCGCAACGCATGAACCAATTGGCGCAACAGCTGAAGCAGGGTAAAGCCCCCTTCACCGTCCTGCGCAGTAACGACGGGGTTCATGTCATCCGCGACAACCTCAGCCAGGTGACGGGGTATGTCTTCTATCGCACGCAACGCCTCAACGAGGGCGAGGTGATCGGCGTCAACCGCCCGGCTATCGTGATGACCCGTCCGCAAGAGGGTGGCCTGGTGCTCAGCGCGGTAACCCCGGATCTCAACATGACACGTCAGAAGGCGGCGAAACCGGTCACCATCGACGTCACCCTACGAGGACGTTGGCAACCGGCCACGCCGGAGCAGGGCATCGACTGCTCAACCAGCGGCGACGAGACGCGACTCCGTTTCCGCATCGACTTCGGCATTCCCCAACAGATTGCGCTGAAGAAACTGCCCTAAACGCAGCGCGGGCGAGGGGCCTCCCCTCGCCTGCCTTGTTCCACGCTTGATAATGGAATACCCGCCCATGCAAAACCATCACGGTATCAATCTCATTACCCTCGGTGTGCTGGCCTGCCTGTCGGCGCCCCTCGCCGCCGCCCTCCCCTCCGTCAGTCAGGAGCCCAGCGGCAACGCGGTCTATCTATTCGAACAGACCGTGCCGGACTCGCTAAGCAGTCAGCATGGCGTCATCAGCATCAGTGACCAACGAGCCAAAGATGGGACACACGCCCTGAAGTGGCAGCACGAACCCGCCGCGACCCTAACCATCCGGTCACCGATCGTCTATCGTGACGCGGCCGACAGCGCCACCCCGCTGACCTTTATGGCCTGGATCTACAACGAGCGCCCGGTAGACGATGTCCTGACCTTTCGCTTCGCCCAGGGCGATCGCGCAGCGGCCAGTTTCCAGGCCAAACTGAACTTTAGTGGCTGGCGGGGCATCGCCGTGCCTTACCGCGACATGCAGGGAAAACCCAGCGCCCAGATGGACCGCGTCACCATCACGGCACCGGCTCAAGCCGGCACGCTCTATTTCGATCAGATCATGTTGGGGGTGCCGGTCGATAACCGTTGGCCGCTGCCTGACTACACCACGCCGTTCGCCAACACCGCCGTCAACGAGATGGTCAGCAAGAACTGGAGCGCGTTGTTGATGTATGACGAGATGTTGAGCCAGCGCTTCCCCACCCTCAACTTCGACGTCCCCTTCGACGATCAGCGTGGTCCCAGCGCCCCAATCTATCGCCGCTTCGACGACTACCATGGCATTCGACACGACAGTCCGGTCAGCGCCGAGCAGGTGGCGCAGAACCTGGCGGCCTACCGCCAGTTGGGTATCCATCCGCTGGCCGACGGCACCATCGGTGGACGCCCGCTCGACCACCCTAACCGTCAGCACTTCATGAAAGTGAAAGGCGTGTTTACCCCGCAGACGCTTGAAGCCATCACCGATGCCAACGCGATTCGGAACGTCGGCAAGATCCTATTGCAGACCGCCCGTTACCTGCGAAGCGATACCCTGAGTGCCCAACAGCGCGATGCCCTACAACGCCAATTCCTTGATACCACTCGCTATGTCCTCGACCAGGGCTTTGCACGGGGGAGTGGCTACCAGATCATCACCCATGTCGGCTACCAGACGCGTGAACTATTCGATGCCTGGTTCATCCAGCGTAATCTATTGGCACAACACCAATTATTGGCGCCGACCCAACAGGCGATGATGTGGTACAACGCCACAGGGCGCATCTTCGAGCCTGATGCCCAGATCGTCGATGCCAACGTGGATATCCTCAACACCCAGCTGCAATGGATGGTGAAGAGTATTCTGATGCTGCCCGATCCCGCCCAACGCGACGCATTGCTCAACCAGACTCGCGAATGGTTAGCCAAGACGGTGTTGCGCTCTCAAGGCGTGAGCGGCGGCTTCAAGCCGGATGGCTCGATCTTCCATCATTCGCAGCACTATCCAGCCTATGCCAAGGATGCCTTCGGCGGACTGGCGCCCACGGTCTATGCCTTGAGCGAGTCTCCCTTCCGCCTCCCGACAGAGGCGCATCAACGCCTGAAAGAGGTGTTGTTGAAGATGCGGATCTACACCAAGGAGACCCAGATCCCGTTGACACTCAGCGGGCGCCATCCCACCGGGCTGCACGCCATCACCATCGCGCCGTTTAAATGGATGGCGTTAGCCGGTTCGCCGGATGGTAGTCAAACGGTCGATCCTGAACTGGCCGCCGCTTACGCGCGCCTGGCTGGCGAGGCGCGCTTCGCCGATATCCCTGCCGAAGCCGAACCTAGCGGTGCCTGGGCGATGAACTACGCGGCGATGGCCATCCAACGCCGCGCCGGACAACAAGATCCGGGGCGCTCTTGGCTCGCCATTGCCCGTGGCTTCAGCCGCTATCTGGTAGGCAACGAGAGCTACCAGAACAACAACCGCTATGGCCGCTATCTGCAATATGGACAGTTAGAGATCATTCCGGCCGACGCGAAGCGCCAAGGCTTTAGCCACGCGGGCTGGGACTGGAACCGCTATCCGGGTACCACCAGTGTGATCCTGCCTTATCCCCTGCTGAAGGCTCAGCTTAATCAGTTGCCGGGAGCCGGGATCGAGGAGATGTTGCTGTCGACGGAGCGCTATGTCGGTGCCAATACCCTGGATGGCAACAGCATGTTTGCGATGAAGCTGCATGGCCACAGTAAGTATGGCCAAGAGAGCCTGCGTGCTAACAAATCCTACTTCCTGTTTGATAATCGGGTGATCGCCCTCGGCTCGGGGATCAGCAACGAGGATCGCCGTCATCCGACAGAGACGACGCTGTTCCAGTTCGCCGTGCCACAACAGCAAGCCATCCAGGTCAACGGGAAAAGCATCAACCAGTTAGGCAGCCAGCAGGTATTGCAAGGCGCCAGCCATCTGGTCGACCCGGCAGGCAACAGCTACTGGCTACCGGCGGGTCAGCAGCTCCGCGTCAGCTACCAGCGTCAACACTCTGTCGATGACCGTAACGATGCGCCGACCGAAGGGCTATTCGCCGTCGCCAGCCTGCTACATGGCAATGCGCCGCAACAGCAGGGATATGAGTATGCCATCACCATCGATGCACCCGAGGCGACGGCACCGGACTACCAGGTACTGCAGAAGGATAACCGCCTACACGCCGTCCGAGATCAAGCCAGCGGCCAAGAGGGATACGCCTTCTTCCAGCCCACACGCCTTCAGCGTGACGGTCTATTGCTCGCCAGCGATGCACCGGTAATGGCACTACTCGCCCCGCAAGGCGATACGCTACGCCTGAGCGTCGTCAACCCGGATCTGGCGTTGTACGCAGGACAGGATCCCGATCAGATCGGCGCCGATGGTAAGCAGCGCGAGGTCAGCATCTATTCGCGCCCCTGGCGTAGCAGCGAACCCACGCCGCAGCATGCCCAACTGACGCTGAAAGGGCGCTGGCAACTGGCTCAGCCGATCGCCGGCGCGCATCTGCAACACCAGGATGGCAATACGCTGCTACGTGTGACGACCCAGGCGGCACACCCGCTCGCCCTCACCTTAACACGCAGCTAAGCGTCACCACGGCCCCTACGGGGGCCGCTCTCCCACGCAATATATATTACCGATGAAATAAAATAACTCGCATGACTTAAACACATTTAATAAATAACTTGGGCAACGATTATTACATTATAAGTCATGTTCCTAATCCTCTTCGTCACAATAAAATAGCGCTTGCGAAAAGCCTGGCCCCATGAGTTAATGCCAACACTGGTTTGACCAACAAGGCAACCCTAACGCAGCCATTCACCCCGTTCAGCATCCGCCTTTTTCCGTGATCGGCCTCCACTCGCTGGGCCGCTGTTCCCGAATGAACATAGGATACTGCCGAAAATCGAGAATTGACGCACGATCCAAGCGTGCTATGGCTTCGCACCTACGCGCTCCCTGTGAGCAAGCTCATGCCAGGCATCCACGCACACACCGTCAATGACGATCGGAAAGATAGGGCAAAAAGGGCTTTCGCCAGGATGACTTATTCATATCAAAAATAATATCAAGGTGTTATGGCCGCGGTTGTGTCAACTCGGTCAGAGGCCACGATCAAATAAAAAATAATTTACCCACTATTATCAGGTAACAATGAAAAAAACGTTTCACTTCCGCCGGGAATTTTTACACCCTCGTTATTTCATGCTGTGGTTAGGCATCGGCTTACTCTATCTGCTGGTGCAGATGCCCTACCGCTGGATCTGTGGACTGGGTAGCCTACTCGGCCTCTGCGCCATGCGCCTGATGGCGCGACGCGCCTCCATCGCCCGCCAGAATCTCACGCTATGCTTCCCGGAGAAGAGTCCTGAGCAGATCGCCCATATCGTGCGGGAAAACTTTAAATCCCTGGGGATCTCGCTGTTTGAGCTCGGCATCGCCTGGTTCTGGTCGGATCGCCGCATCCGGCACTGGTTCAACGTTTCCGGCTTGGAGCACATGCAGGCGGCACGGCAAAAAGGGAAAGGGGTGTTAGTGGTCGGCGTCCACTTTATGTCGCTCGACCTCGGCGGTCGCGTGATGGGACTGTGCAACCCGATGATGGCGGTCTACCGTCCGCACAACAACCCGGTGTTAGAGTATCTGCAAACCCGAGGACGTTCGCGCGGCAATAAGCAGATGCTGGATCGTAAGAATCTGAAGGGCATCGTCGGGGCCCTGAAAAGCGGCGAGGCGGTCTGGTTCGCCCCCGATCAGGATTATGGCCCACGCGGCAGCTCCTTCGCCCCGTTCTTTGCCGTCAGCAACGCCGCCACCACCAATGGCACCGCCACGCTGGCGCGCTTGTCGAATGCCGTCATGCTGACCACCGTTTTGATCCGTAAACCCGGTGCCCAAGGCTATCAGTTGATCATCGAGCCAGAACTGGATGGCTACCCGGCACACGACATGGTACAAGCCGCCACCTTCATGAACCGGATTGTCGAACGCGAGATCCTGCGCGCGCCAGAACAATACCTGTGGCTACACCGCCGCTTTAAGACCCGCCCAGAGGGCATGCCGTCACTGTATACCCGTTAGGTTATACCGCTCACGGCATCGTTTACCCGGCAGTTGATATCCTGATAGACCCTCGCTGCCGGGTTAACAAACAGAAGCGCCTATCGTCTCTCGGCAATAACGCGTAATGCACTCATTTATACAACATAAAATAACAACACAGCGTGTAATAGAGAAAATCAGACAACAGGAATGCAATAAACTGAGAAAACCAGACCAACATTAACCCACTTTTTATACTATTACGGCCTCCAGTTTGACCATCATCAAATAAACTAACAGTTTATCTCTATCGCTAAATACACGACAAACACATTAACTCATTTTATATATTCCCTCTTATCTACCTCAGCACGGCGAACTAAGCCAAATCATCAGCCAGTGATAGCGTACTAAGTCAAATGTTAAGTGTTTTCCAAAGTGCAATGAGCCAGCCTCAGGGTTTACAGCATGAGATATCGGTCATAGACTCTCTCCCGCAAGATAAAAAGCGTTAAATCCAATCAGTTATGAATTAATCTGTTGTTCCTTGCACGGCGTGTAGGGACGATCATCATCGCCTAGCATGTAAATGCATCAGCTTTTATAATCAAATCAGCAGAATAATTAGACTGTCCAAATCCTCTTTCTCTCACTCACCGTCACAGACGGCGAAGGAACTCTTGCGTAACGATATTCCGCCGCGGCATTTCGTGCCGCCATGCGTTTTTTGACAGAGAATGGTATATTAAATGAAAGTAAAAACTTCCTGTGCACTGCTGGCATTATCCTCCTCTTTATTCCTTTCCGGTTGTATGAATAATGCAGATCAATATGCTGCTGATGTCTATAATCCAACTCAGCTAAATCAGAAACAGGAGAGCAAAACCGTCAATATTATTTCTATTCTGCCGGCCAAGGTTGCTGTAGATAATAAAGAGAACAAAGAAATGGCGCAAACCGTCGGCGCGATCCTGGGCACCGTTGCTGGCGCCGCCGGCGGCTACAATCTGGGACATGGCTCCAAGGCAGGCGCCGTTGCCGGTGGTGCTGCTGGCGCAGCAACTGGCGCCGCGGCGGGCTCACTGGTCAAAGACAAGGTACTGGTGCACGGCGTCTCCCTGACCTACAAAGAGGGCAGCAAGATCTACACCTCGACTCAGGTTGGCGAAACCTGCCAGTTCCAGCCGGGTATCGCGCTGGTGATCTCCATGGAACAAGGGGAAACCCGCATCCAGCCAAACGCGGCCTGCCCGAAAAAGTCATAAGCGGGGTCTAACATGCGCAAGCCATTAATCGCCCTGTTGCTGGCGATACCGACGCTGACCTGCGCCAGTCCCCTCTCATCCCAGCTAAACGCGGTCGCCGCCGCCGAGCAGCAGGGGGTGAGGGAGGAGGCCAGCAGGCAGGCTCAGGAAGAGGCCGCCCGCCAGGCTCATCTACGCCATGAACAGGCCGTCGCCGCACAGCGCCAGCATGCCGCCGCACAGGCCCGCCTCAAGCGGGAACAGCAGCAGCTTGCCGCACAGCGGGAGGCGCATCAAGAGCGGATGGCCGATAAGCAGCGCGAGCAGTCCTACCAAGATCAGCTGCGGCAGATGGAGCTGGAAAACATGAAAATGGAGATGGATGCGCGCCGCGCGGAGCTGGAGCTGTCCAAAGCCCGTAATCATGCCCGCAGCAAGCTGGTGGATGAAGAGCAGAAAAACCAGATGCAGCTGGATGCGGCTGAACGACGCGCTGAAATCAGCAACAAGTCCGCCGTCGGTGACGCCATTCGCAACGAGAGCGAGGGCGATAAGCACCTCAAGGAGCGGATGGGAAGCGGGATTGAGAATGCGGGCAAGGCCGCCGCAGACAAGGCCAGCGGATGGTTTAACTAATCCTCTCTGACGCGATGGGACAGGCGACGGCCTGTCCCTTTTTTTATCTCGTGAAAACCACGAGCGATGCCGGGGATATCGGTTGACCGTACATGGAACCCGAAAAGCAAAAACCCCCGCCGAGGCGAGGGTTGCTAATTTGGAGCGGGCGAAGGGAATCGAACCCTCGTATAGAGCTTGGGAAGCTCTCGTTCTACCATTGAACTACGCCCGCGATATGCAGACCATTATAATCACTTCCGCCGGCGCAGCAAGAGGCAATGATGCTAAGTGATGAATATTTCAACATATATCATAGAACATCTCATCTCAGACGTAGGAACCGCCATCGACTAAGCGGGTCGGCGACAAGCACACGGCCTGACCTTAGCCCCCCTACGCCCTCTCCGGCAATAAGAGCCCGTGCAATATGCACACTCCCCCCACCGCCCTCTCGGCGATCAATACACGCAGCGAACTCAACCTCCACTTAGGGAACAACAGCGGTTGCGGCCCAGGCGATTACAATACGGCGTTGGGCAGTAGTAGCCGTACCCACGGCAGCGCGACCAGCGCCCTCGGCGCAGCGGGTAATCACCGTCAACTCACCGATCTGAGCGCGGGGACACAAGCCAGCGATGCGGTTAATGTCGCACAGATGAGCAATAGCCATCGCGCGATGATGACCATCGAACACGATGATATTCGCTCGGCCAATACCCGTATCGACCATCTCGGCAAGCTGTTCAGTGGGCAGACAGCCCATCGCCAACAGCAGATGACGCAACAACATAACCAGAGCAACGGTGGGATCGCCTCCGTCGCGGCGATGGCCGATATCCCCTATACCAACCAACAAACCTTTAGCACCGGTCTCGGTGTCGCCAACTACCGTAACGCCAACGCCGTGGCCATCGGCGCTCAGTATCGACTGACACCCCGTACCGATATCCGTCTGGCTTCGGCATGGGATAATCGTGATGGTGAGGTGAGCGGGGCGGGTATCGCCTATGGTTGGTAAGCGGGTCAAGAAACGATAAAAAAAACCCCGGCATAGCCGGGGCTGATAAGCGATGAAGATAACGCTTATTTTTGCGGACGCATCGCCGGGAACAGGATGACGTCACGGATGGTGTGGCTGTTGGTGAACAGCATCATCATACGGTCGATACCCACGCCCAGACCGGCGGTCGGCGGCAGACCGTGCTCCAGCGCGGTCACATAGTCTTCGTCGTAGAACATGGCTTCGTCGTCGCCGGCATCTTTGGCTTTCACCTGATCCTGGAAACGTTCGGCCTGATCTTCGGCATCGTTCAACTCGGAGAAACCGTTACCGATCTCACGGCCGCCGATGAAGAATTCGAAACGGTCGGTGATGAACGGGTTCTCGTCATTACGACGCGCCAGCGGGGAGACTTCCGCCGGGTATTCGGTGATGAAGGTCGGCTGGATCAGCTGGCTTTCTGCCGTCTCGTCGAAGATCTCGCACTGGACGCGGCCCAGGCCCCAGCTCTTCTCGATCTTGATGCCCAGAGATTCGGCGATCTTGCACGCCTTCTCCATGTCATCCAGATCGGCAGAGGCGATGTCCGGACGGTAGTGGCAGATGGCTTCTTTCATGCTCATCTTGATGAACGGCTTGCTGAAGTCGAAGGTCTGATCACCGTACTGCACCACGCTGCTGCCCAACACATCCTGGCTGATGGTACGGAACAGTTCTTCGGTCAGAACGATCAGGTCTTTATAATCCGCGTAAGCCATATAGAGTTCCATCATGGTGAACTCAGGGTTGTGACGCGGAGAGACGCCTTCGTTACGGAAGTTACGGTTGATTTCGAACACACGCTCGAAGCCACCGACCACCAGACGCTTCAGATACAGTTCCGGCGCAATACGCAGGTACATATCGATGTCCAGCGCATTGTGGTGAGTGATGAACGGACGGGCAGAGGCGCCCCCCGGGATCACCTGCATCATCGGAGTCTCGACTTCCATGAAGCCTTTGTTGACCATGAAGTTACGGATAGCCGCCAGAATCTTGGAGCGAGTACGGAAAGTCTCGCGGGATGATTCGTTCGCGATCAGATCCAGGTAACGTTGACGATAACGGGTTTCCTGGTCAGCCAAGCCGTGGAACTTGTCCGGCAACGGACGCAGCGCCTTGGTCAGCAGACGGATAGAGTGGCAATGAATAGACAGTTCGCCGGTCTGCGTACGGAACAGTTTACCGCGCGCACCGATGATGTCACCCAGGTCCCACTTCTTAAACTGCTCGCTATACACGTCATCTTTCAGGTCATCGCGTGCGATGTACAACTGGATACGGCCGCCCATATCTTGCAGCGTAACGAAGGAGGCTTTACCCATGATACGGCGAGTCATCATGCGCCCGGCGACGGAAACTTCAATGTCCAGTGCTTCCAGCTCTTCCTTGCTCTTACCATCGTACAGGCTGTGTAGCTTATCGGAAGTGGTATCACGACGGAAGTCGTTAGGGAAAGCGACGCCTTCCTTACGCAGGGCTGCCAGCTTCTCGCGGCGAGCCTGCATTTCGTTGTTTAAGTCCAGAGCCTGTTCGGCGCCTTGTTGCTGTTGTTCAGACATAGTGTTTCCTCATAACCCGGCTTTTAAACTTGCCTCAATAAACCTATCCAGGTCGCCATCTAACACGGCCTGTGTATTACGTGTCTCAACGCTGGTACGTAAATCTTTAATGCGGGAGTCATCCAGCACATAAGAACGGATTTGGCTACCCCAACCGATATCGGACTTGTTCTCTTCCATCTGTTGACGTTCAGCATTTTTCTTTTGCACCTCAAGTTCATAAAGCTTAGCTTTCATCTGCTTCATGGCTTGATCTTTGTTCTTATGCTGTGAACGGTCATTCTGGCATTGCGTCACCAGTCCGGTCGGAATATGGGTAATACGCACGGCGGACTCCGTCTTGTTGACGTGCTGACCACCGGCACCGGAGGCGCGGTAAACATCGATACGCAGATCCGCCGGATTGATATCGATATCGATATCATCATCCACTTCAGGATAAACAAAGGCGGAACTGAACGACGTATGACGGCGACCGCCGGAGTCGAATGGGCTCTTACGCACCAGGCGATGTACGCCAGTTTCGGTACGCAGCCAACCGTAAGCATAGTCGCCGCTGATTTTGATGGTGGCGGACTTCAAGCCGGCCACTTCACCTTCGGATTCTTCGATAATTTCGGTTTTGAAGCCTTTGGCTTCTGCCCAGCGTAGATACATACGCAGCAGCATGCTGGCCCAGTCCTGGGCTTCGGTGCCCCCGGAACCGGCCTGAATATCCAGGTAACAATCGGCACTATCGTATTCGCCAGAGAACATACGGCGGAACTCCAGTTGCCCCAGTTTTACTTCGAGCTGATCCAATTCGGCGACGGCCTCATCGAAGGTCTCTTCGTCGTCGGCTTCGACGGCCAGCTCCAGCAATCCGGATACATCCTCCAATCCCTGATGCATCTCGTCGATGGTATTGACGATACTCTCCAGGGAGGAACGCTCTTTGCCCAGTGCCTGTGCACGCTCCGGTTCATTCCATACGTCCGGCTGCTCCAGCTCGGCGTTAACTTCTTCTAGGCGCTCTTTCTTGGCATCGTAGTCAAAGATACCCCCTCAGAACATCTGTCCGCGCAGACAGGTCCTGAATACGGTGTTTTACCGGATTAATTTCAAACATATGCTGTTATCTTCTATAAAAAGTACACCGACCGGGAAAAACGATTACCGCCCTACGCCCCGGCCAAGATGGAAAAACGCAAAGCAACGGGATATCCAACCATGTGATAGCGGATGGGTGGCATAATTGCCCGCGTTATCTCTACAGACTATAGCAACTCGTTTAGCGAAATGGCAGACCTTACAGCGAGATCCTGCACTGTTGCTATAAAATCCGGCACTTAACGCAGCAGTTCAACGAATTTACTAATCTGCGCGCCCTCGTTATTAATTATGCTAATAAAGTAGAGGGGTGATAAATATCACCCCTCTACAATACATGATTTTGTGCACTCTGCCTCAACGCGGCCAGAGGTGCTCGATCATTAACTGTACACTGCGATTTCCACGGTACTCATTGACATCGAGACGGTAGGCCAGCTCTACCTCACGCACGCTCGCGTCCGGCCACAACGTGGTATCAACATTAAAGGCGATGCCGTCCAATAACGGCCCGCCCGCCAACGGCTCCAACATCAACTTCAAGTGGCGCTCTCCCACCAGCCGTTGCTGGAGAATGCGGAAACAGCCGTCGAAGGTCGGCTCGGGAAACGCCTGGCCCCAAGGGCCAGCCTCGCGCAACTGCTCGGCGACCGGCAACGTCAACTCGTCTCCCCCTAACGCACCATCCGACCAGACCACCCCCTCCAACTGCGCCGGATCGAGCCACTCGCCGACCAAGGTTGCGAAGTGGCGGCGGAAGTCCTCGAAACGATCCGCCTCAATGGTCAGTCCGGCGGCCATCGCATGACCACCAAACTTCAACATCAATCCGGGATGCAAGGTATCCAGACGCTCTAGGGCATCGCGCATATGCAACCCAGGCAACGAACGCCCGGAGCCTTTCAGCAGGCCATCCCCCGCCGGTGCGAAGGCGATCACCGGACGATAAAAACGCTCCTTGATGCGTGAGGCCACGATACCGACCACCCCTTGATGCCACTCGGGATGGTACAACGCCAAGCCATAGGGTAGCTCGGTCAGCGTACGCTCCAGCGAGGCACAGATCGCCAACGCCTCACTCTGCATCCCTTGCTCAATCTCGCGCCGGGTCTGATTCAGGTTATCTAAGTCGCAGGCCAATGCCCGCGCCTGCGGCATATCCTCACTCAGTAACAGCGCCACCCCGAGCGACATGTCATCCAGCCGCCCCGCCGCATTCAGACGCGGCCCCAGGGCAAACCCCAGATCACCGGCAGTCAGACGGGCGGCATCGCGCTTGGCGACCTCCAGCAGGGCGCGGATCCCCGGGCGGCAACGGCCGACGCGAATGCGGCTCAATCCCTGATGAACCAGGATCCGATTATTACTATCGAGCGCCACCACATCCGCCACCGTCCCCAGCGCCACCAGATCGAGTAGCTCGGCCAGATTGGGCGCCGGACGCCCGAGTCGCTCAAACCAGCCCTGATCGATCAGATGACGCCGTAGCGCCAACATCAGGTAAAAGGCGACCCCGACCCCCGCCAGTGACTTCGAGGGGAAGGCGCAATCGGCGAGGTTAGGATTGACGATGGCCTCTGCCGCCGGCAGTGTCTCACCGGGTAGGTGGTGATCGGTCACCAGCACGCGGATACCGCGCGCATGGGCCGCCTCCACCCCGGCATGGGAGGAGACGCCATTATCGACGGTCATGATCATCTCGGCGCCCATCTCGGCGGCCTGAGCGACCACCTCCGGGCTGAGGCCATAACCATCTTCGAAACGGTTGGGAACCAGATACTGCACGCGGTCGCAGCCCATGGCGCGCAATGCCAGTACCGAGAGCGCGGTACTGGTTGCCCCATCCGCGTCGAAATCGCCGACGATCACCAGGTGCAGACGCTGCTCCAGCACCTCCTGCAACAGCGCGACCGCCGCCTCGATACCGCTCAGCGACGCATAGGGGAGTAACCCCTTGACGCCACGCTCCAGCTCAGTAGCACTGCGCACCCCGCGGTTCGCGTACAGACGACGCAGCAACGGCGGCAACGCATCCGGCAATTGGCTCTCTGCCACCGCCTTACGCCGGCATAACCGTGTCTTGATCGCCAATGCCTTAACCTTTCTTCTGACTCATCTGCGCCTGGGCATCCAGCATCGCCAGCATCTCTTTCGGCCCCTGATAACCCGGGATCACCATCCCATTGCTCAGGACGATCGCCGGCGTCCCCTGAATGCCAAACTGTACGCCTAACTCATAGTGAGACTTAATATTGATGTCACAGGTGGCCGGCGAGATCGCCTCCCCTTTTACCGCCTCGTCGAAGGCCTTACGTCGATCGGCCATACACCAGATGGATTGCATATCCTTCTCCGCTTTCGAGTCCAATCCCTGACGCGGGAAGGCCAGATAGCGTACGGTGATCCCCAGATCGTTATACTCCTTAATCTGCGAGTGCAACTTATGGCAATAGCCGCAGGTGATGTCGGTAAAGACGGTGATCACATACTTCTGCTTCGGTGCCTTATAGACGATCATCTCGGGCTCCAGCTTATTGAGACGCTGGAGCAGCAGTTGATTGGTCACATTTTCCGGCACCGCGCCGCTGACATCATACATCGGCCCTTGCAGGATATACTTGCCGTCATCCGTCACATACAGCACGCCACCCTCGGTGAAGACGGTCTTTAGACCCGCCAGCGGCGAAGACTGGATCTGTGTCTGCTGGATCCCCAGCTTCTTCAACGACTGTTGGATAGTGGCATCATCTGCCCGGGCCAGGCCGCTGACGGATGCCGCCAGTAATGCCAACCAAATCACGCTTTTTTTCATAACCAATTCCTTTGCATTGCCCTCCGCTCAAGCGCGGGGATGATGCTGTTGATGTAGCTGTCTGAGCCGCTCCGTCGCGACATGGGTATAAATCTGGGTGGTAGAAAGATCACTGTGCCCCAAGAGCATCTGTACGACACGTAAATCCGCGCCATGGTTCAACAGATGGGTGGCAAAAGCATGGCGCAATACGTGCGGCGACAGGCGCTGCGTATCGATACCCGCCAACACGGCATAATGCTTGATGCGATGCCAAAAGGTCTGGCGCGTCATCTGGCGCGCACGATTACTGGGAAACAGCGCCGCCACCGTCTGGCCATTCACCAGCCAGGGACGACCATACTCCAGATAGTATTCGATCCAATAGATCGCCTCTTCGCCCAACGGCACCAGGCGCTCCTTGTTTCCCTTGCCGATCACCCGTACCACCCCTTGGCGCAGACTGACATCCTCCTGCCCCAGGCCAACCAGCTCGGAAACGCGTAGACCGGTGGCGTACAGCAACTCCAGCATCGCCTTATCGCGTAGCTCTAGCGGATTATCGATCGCCGGTGCCTGTAGCAAGGCGTCTACCTGAGCTTCGGAGAGATCTTTCGGCAGCCGCTGCGGCAGCTTCGGCGCCGCCAGCTGTGCGCTTGGATCGTCAGTTCGCAACGTCTCACGATAGAGATACTGGTAGCAGCGGCGCAGCGCGCTCAGCAGACGCGCAGAGCTGGATGCCTTGTAGCCACCATCGACGCGTTGGGCGAAGAAATTCTGCAGGTCGCCGGGCGACGCCGTCAGCAATGAGAGGTCATGATAGGCCAGCCACTCGGCGAGGGTACGCAGATCCTGGCGGTAAGAGGCCAAGGTATTTTCGGCCAGATTCTTCTCTAGCCATAACGCATCCAAAAATTGTTCGATCAGCGCCTGATCCTGCTCGTGCACTCCGACTCCTCAATCCCCATGATAACCTTGCGCAGCGCGTGCGGCGCGTCGTTGTCGGCCAGCCTACATGATGCCGGCAGTGGATTCAAATCTGTTACACTGACGTTATCCGCTTTGGCAACCATGGCAAATGCACAATGAAAATCGGTCTTTTTTACGGCTCCAGCACCTGCTACACCGAGATGGCAGCAGAGAAAATTCGCGATATCCTCGGCGCCGATCTGGTCACCCTACATAACATCAAAGAGACGCCGATCACGGCGATGACCCAGTACGACATGCTGATCCTCGGCATTCCTACTTGGGACTTCGGCGAGTTACAGGAAGATTGGCAGGCGGTATGGGACACCCTGCCGACCCTACCGCTACAGGGCAAGATCGTGGCGTTGTATGGGTTGGGCGATCAGTTAGGCTATGGTGAATGGTTCCAGGATGCACTCGGATTGTTGCACGACCAACTGCTGCCCTTAGGGGTCAACATGGTCGGCTATTGGCCGACGGCGGGCTACGAGTTTAGCGCCTCACGCGCCACCCTGGACGAGGGGCGCCTCTTCGCGGGCCTCGCCTTGGATGAGGCCAACCAGTATGACCTCAGCGATGCACGCCTGCAGCAATGGTGCCAACAGATCATGCTGGAGGCGGCGGAACTACTCTAACCCCCGCCCCCCTCATACCCGAGGCGCTCCCCCCGCTGGAAGAAACACGAGAAGAACGATGGGCCCCTTGACGATACCGACGCTCAGTCGTTGGTCTCGGGAGCGTTCAGTAACAGGGCCCGTAACTCACTCCACTCCTCCTGGCTCATACTGTCTGCCGCCAACCACAGGCGGCGTCGACGTGCCGGCCCGGCGCTGCTTTGTAGCAATAACAATACGCCCATATCGCTGATCCACGGCCGGCGGGCAAGCCGCCACTCACGCTGTTGCCAACGCCACTCTCCCGTAGCGCTGTATTGCAACTCCCCGCGATTACGCGCGATACGGCGCTGGCTACGGATACACTCGAAGATCACCACCACCAATAGCAGCAACCAGAAAGCGCTGACGCCATAACTCTCAGGCCAGGGGGCCAGGAGGATCGTCAACACCAGCGCACCATATCCCAACAACGCGATCACCTGGGTGCGCCAGGAGACATGGACATTACAGCACCATGGGGCCACGTGCTTTATTTCGCGTCTGAATCAGGGTAATCATCCGTGCCAGATCGGCATCCTCCGGCACGCCTTGGTTCATCAGCCACTTGAACAGCTCGGGATCATCACAGTTCAGCAGGCGGACAAACGTCTGCTTATCGGCGTCACTCATCGCATCATACTCATGCTCGAAGAAGGGCATAATGGCGATGTCCAGCTCACGCATTCCGCGGCGGCATGCCCAGTGAACCCGTGCTTTATTATTGATATCCATGACTCATTCACTCCGGCTTTATATTTAAATTTTTCTACGGCTAACAAAAGACGGGGGACCTCCCCACGTGGCGGCCTGGTTTATGCCCGTCGCTAATCGCTCTCTATTCTAGCGTGAAAAAACACTTCATTGCGGGAATCCCTTCATACTCTGTCATATTTTGCCTTACTTCAGCACGACAAGATTTGTTATCTGTGCGCTTTTATTCTGCAGTTGTAATACGTTACGCAATACTATCCTCAAATTACGGATTATTTCTGACGATGACGCTATTCGGTTAGCATCTCTCATCATTCACGGTGAGCAAACTCAGACGCGACGCGGCCATGACCCCACATAGCGGCCCCGGCTACGGCCATAAGACACGCATCACCTGGCGCGACACCGTACGACTGGCCCACGATAGGGTCCGCCCACTTCACTAACGAGGCTCCGTGGTTACCCGGCGTAGGCACACACGATCGGGAATGCTTGAACAAGACGTGGCCTGGATGCAATTAACCATTGGCATCGCGAGCCGGCTTTCTTACCATGGACACTACTTCCGATATGACCTTACAGGGAACTATCATGAACCTTAACGCCCAATTCACCTCGCAGCCCGTACTGGCCGCCGCACAACTCCCGCTCACCCTGATGGCTCTGACAGACTGGCAACTGGTCGGCGTCAGTGGCGCGGATGCGCAGAGTTACCTGCAAGGCCAGCTCACCCTTGATGTCCCGGCCCTCACGGCGCAACAACATGCTCTGTGTGCGCACTGCGACGCTAAGGGCAAACTGTGGAGTACGCTACGCCTGTGGCGGCGCGCAGATGGCTTCGCCTACCTGCTGCGTCGCAGCGTAGCTGAAATTCAGTTGCTGGAATTGAAGAAATACGCCGTCTTCGCTAAGGTCACCCTCGCCGATGAGCCGCACGCGATCGTGCTAGGCCTCGCCGGCGCTCAGGCACGCGAGGCGCTCGGTGAGTTATTTAGCGAGCTGCCCGACGCGACCTGCCCGTTGCGCCAAGCGGCACATAGTCAACTGCTATTCCTCGCCGAACCTCAGCCACGCTACCTGTTAATCTGCGACGATGAGGAGGAGGCCAAACGCATCATCCAGCAGTTAAGCGGCCGCGCACGGCTCAGCGATGGCGCACAATGGCTGGCTCTGGATATCGAGGCGGGTCTCGCGATCATCGATGAGGCAAGCAGCGACCAGTTCCTGCCACAGGCGATCAATCTCCAAGCCCTCGGCGGGATCTGCTTCAATAAGGGATGCTATAGCGGCCAAGAGATGGTGGCGCGCGCCAAGTTCCGTGGCGCCAATCGGCGCGCCCTGTTCTGGTTGCGCGGTAGTGCCGGGCGCCTGCCACACGCCAGCGAGGATCTCGAACTGCGCTTAGGCGACAGTTGGCGCCGCAGCGGAACCGTATTGGCCGCGCTGCGCCTCGCCGACGGTGAAGTCTATATTCAGGCGGTCTTAAGCAGTGATCTCGCCGCCGACAGCGTATTGCGCGTACGCGACGACGACCTCAGTCAACTGACCATTGCCCCATTACCCTATGGGCTCGACGAAGCCGAGTAACCGGCAATCTCCCGTCGCCCTGATGGGTGACGGGAGCGCCAACGCTCGCGCTTCACGCGCCTCGAGCATAGGCGGCAGCCTGTAAGAACAGGGCATGCTCTGGTCGAATGCCGGTATACAAGACAAACTGCTCCACCGCCTGAATGGCGAAGACTTCGGCGCCGGTGATCACAACCTTCCCGGCTGCACGCGCCGCCTGTACCAAGGGGGTCTCGATCGGCTGTGCCACCACCTCGAAGATCGCGCTGGCGTGGGCAATGCGTTCCGGGCTAAAGGAGAGCACGCCAGCAAACTCGCTGCCCAGCATGCCGATCGGTGTGGCGTTGATCAACAGATCGACCGAGGCCTCGGGAGGCAGCGTCTGACACCAGCTATAACCGTAGAGTTGCGCCAACTGCTGGCCACTTACCGCGTTCTTCGCCACGATATAACCACGGGTAAAACCGGCATCCTTGAGGGCACAGGCGACCGCCTTGGCCATCCCACCACTGCCGTGCAGGGCAAACGTCAGCGTCGGATCGAGCGCATACTGGCGCAGCAGTTGAGCGATAGCGATATAGTCGGTGTTATAGGCCTTGAGCCAACCGTCACTATTGACGATGGTATTCACCGAGCCAATCCCCGCCGCCGAAGCATCCATCTCATCCATTAATGGGATCACCGCCTCCTTAAAGGGCATCGAAATGGCGCAACCGCGTACCCCCAATGCTCGTACACCGCCGATGGCGGCCACGATATCCTGCGTCGTAAAGGCCTTATACAGGTAGTCGAGATCGAGAGCATCATACAGGTAGTTATGAAAGCGGGTACCGAAGTTACCTGGACGTGCCGCCAATGACATGCACAACTGGGTATCCTTGCTGAGGTGTCGGGTCATGATTGCTCCTTAAAGAGGGAAAATGTGTGCTAGACGACGGCCACCATCATCGCGTAAAACCGATCGCGAAAAAACGGTTCGATTTTCCACGCCAGTTCCCCCTTTCGGTGGAGACATAAGCGGCGAATCGCCGGCGGATACGGCACCTCCGCAGGCAAAAAAAGAAAAGGCCCCGTCGAGACGGGGCCTAGATCACCGGAAATAGAGGAATTAGAAGTTGTAACCCAACACCAGGTAGTAACCCCAACCGGTCGGATGCAGATCTTCACCCAGCGCCGCGCCCTCTTTCCACTGACCACCGTTATGGAAGTAACGCGCCACCACCGAGTAGTGCCAATGGGTGTAGTTCAACGCCAGGATATGGCTGGAGGCGATGGAGTTGTTGGAGCGCAACTGGTTACCGTTAGAACCGACGCCAGACTTGTCGCCCAGACGAGAGCCGAAGTCGAAGTTGGTAAAGCCGATATAGCTCAGGTTACCGCCCCACAGCTCGGTCAACGGCACGAAGTATTTCACCTTCACCCGATAGCCGTCCCAGCTATTCTCGTTGGCTGCACCGTAGTTTTCCCACTGATACTTGCCGTACACGTTCAGTGACAGGCTCATCGGCAGGCCCGTATCGATGTCGGTCCCCAGACCCATATACCAGGTGTTCTGGCGGTTAGCGCTGTTATGCCCCATGTCGAAGACATAGTCGTTCGCGAAGTACCACTCCTTGAACGGTCCAAAACCCAGGTCCAAGCCGGTCAGCTTATCGATGGAGAAACGCGGCTCGATCTCCATGAATAGTGGAGAGCCTTTGTCCCAGATACCCTTATCGACGCTGTTACCGGCCCCGAAGAACTTCGGTACGTCGACATAGCCATAGAAGTCGAGCCAATCCTTCTTGGCGAAGGCTTCATATTCTAGATAGACGTCATTGGTACGGAACGGCCCAAAACGAGTGTGATAACTGCCTACCACGTTGACGCTCTGGTGCCACCAATCAGAAAGATACTCGCCGTTGTTGTCTGCCGCCGTTGCATTCATGCTGGTGGTGGTAAGACAGGATAACAGCGCGCCCGCAGCTAAAATTGTTTTTTTCATATGAGTGCCACATACCTTAAAAAGCTCCCCCGCGCAGAGGGAGACAACGACAACATGTCAACATCGCCACAAATCAGCCATCACTCGCTCTAATGCCTGCTCGCTGGCCACGCGCATTATAGAAATAACCAGATACAGAAACCGTGATCCAGCAATAGTTTTTAAAAAGCGTAATCGATTGCGTTCACGTTTGCGGCGAAATAGTTCGTAGAAATGATACATTAATTGGGACTCTTATCAAATTAATAACTTGGCGATTTTCTGTGCAAAATGTCTAGTTTTCACTTAAAAATCAGCTCAATGAATTCAATAAGATAAAAATATCTGCGCCGGTTATGCTTTTCTCGCGGCGTACACCCCGCTAATGCACACCTTACGCTGTTGTAAAAATAATAATCATGGTGATTATATGTGATTCTAGCCACATCGCGCCGAGGTGAGGATGCCAGACAGCCTGACTCTTTTTTAGCGTACACGTGTACACTGGAATTGTTCTCAGCTAACCTAGAGGGCGTGAATTTTGGGTCGGTCGCACACAACCTAGGGCCGACTCTCACCCTGCGAGGTTACTAACGATGACAACAGTCAGCGCCCCCCTATCGAGTTACTCCTTGGCGGAAGAGGTGGCGAATAGCATTAGCCACGGCATTGGCTTTATCTTGGGGATCGTCGGCTTGGTGCTCCTGCTGGTGCAAGCTATCGACAGTGGTGCCGACGCCACCGCGATCACCAGTTATAGTCTGTATGGCGGCAGCATGATCTTGCTGTTTCTCGCCTCGACGCTCTACCACGCCATTCCACATCCGACGGCCAAACGTTGGTTGAAGATCTTCGACCACTGCGCCATTTATCTCCTGATCGCCGGGACCTATACCCCTTTCCTACTGGTCGGCTTAGACTCACCACTCGCTCGTGGTCTGATGGCGGTGATCTGGTCGCTGGCGCTGGCGGGGATCATCTTTAAACTGGCCTTCGCCCATCGCTTCAAGGTGGTGTCACTGATCACCTACCTCACCATGGGCTGGCTATCGCTGATTGTCATCTATCAGCTGGCGCTACGTCTCTCCGGCGGCGGACTCACCCTGCTGGCCTTAGGGGGAGTCATCTATACTCTGGGGGTCATCTTCTATGTCTGCAAACGCATCCCCTACAACCATGCCATCTGGCATGGCTTTGTCCTGGGAGGCAGCGCCTGCCACTTCTTCGCTATCTATCTCTATCTCTAACAACGACAACGGCGGCCGGGTTACCCCGTCCGCCGTCTTCTCGCCTCGACATCACACCATCAAGATCACTGCGATGCCGCTTATTCGCCTTCCGTCGCCACCTCACCATGACGACGCGTCGCAATCTCACGCGTCAGGCGGATCACCACCGGAGACAACAGTAACAACGCCGCCAGGTTCGGCAACACCATCAGGCCGTTAAACATATCGGCCATGTTCCATACCAGTTCCACATGGAAGAACGACGCGATAAAAATAAAGACGATCACCAACAGCTGATAGACCCGTACCGCTTTCTGCGAGTTAAACAGATAACGTACGTTCGTCTCCGCATAGTAGTACCAACCGATGATGGTCGAGAAGGCGAAGAAGAACAACGAGGCCGAAATAAACAGGCTACCAAAGTGGCCATAGACATAAGAGTAAGCCTGCTGAGTCACCGCGATCCCCTGGCCAGAGAAGACGCCGAGGAAAGAGGCTTGAGTCTGGCCGCCCTGCTGCCACATAGCCATCCCCGAGGTAATGATCACCAACGCCGTCAGGGTGACGATCACGCACACCACGAAGACCCCCATCATGGCGATAAAGCCCTGCTGCTCGGGGTGTTTCACCTTCGCCACCGCGTGAGCATGCGGTGTCGACCCCATCCCGGCCTCGTTAGAGAACAACCCCCGGGCAATACCAAAGCGCATCGCCTGCTGAATGGCGATACCTGCCCCGCCGCCGAGTACCGCCTGCGGGTTAAAGGCAGCGACGAAGATCGCCTTAAAGGCCGGCAGGATGTAATGCGCGTTCAAACCCAAGATCAGCAGTGCCCCCACCAGATAAAAGATCGCCATGGTCGGCACGACCTTCTCGGTGAAGGAGGCGATGCTACGCAACCCCCCCATGATCACCCCACCGGTCAACAAGGCCAACACCACCCCGACGATCCAACCGGAAACCCCGAGAGAGCCCTCGAAGGCGGCGGCGATCGAGTTGGATTGCACCATATTACCGATGAAACCCAGGGCGAAGATGATCAGGACGGAGAAGAGCGCCGCCAACCATTTGCATTTCAGTCCCTGCTCGATGTAATAAGCCGGGCCACCGACCACGTGCCCCTGTTTATCGAAAGACTTATATTTCTGCGCCAGGATCGCCTCGGCATAGATGGTCGCCATACCCAGAAATGAGGAGACCCACATCCAGAAGATGGCGCCCGGGCCACCGGCGACGATCGCCGTTGCCGGACCGGCTAAGTTACCCGTCCCCACCTGACCGGCGATCGCCGTGGCGACGGCCTGGAATGAACTCATCCCCTGCTTATCCGCCTTCGCACCGGACAACGACATTCCCCCAAAGAGGGCACGGAAACCGGATCCGAAATGACGGATCTGGATAAAGCCCAGACGCAGGGTGTAATAAATCCCCGTGCCACAGAGTAAAAAGATCAAAAGCTCATCCCACAACAGACTATTGATGCGATTAACCCACTGTGCCAAAAAGTCCATACCTGTCATTACCCGTTTTTATTTTTACCTGTCGGTGTATAGGGCGTTTAACGGGGAATAGCATGCCGCCGTCGCCCGATGAACGGGCGCGGTGATCTCAACCGAATAAACGCAGGAATTGTGCGTCGCCGCCGCAGCGCAGGAAGCCTCTACAGGGAATGGCAACAGCTCACGATGAGAACTCTATCACACTTTATCGGGAGGAATAGCCGAGGAAGTGAGCCAGCGATGCATGAATAAAAGTGATGATAAGTGAAAGTAATAACAGCCAATAAAAATATAACACTATGTTTATAATGAGTTTTATTCAAAAAAGCGGCGATTACGCCGTTCGGCGGCGAGAGAGAAATGAATTAGAATATTTCATTCGAGAAAATGGTACGTGGACGCGCAACCAGGTGAAATCAGATACGTGATGACGCCCTCAAGGCGTATCAGGGGGCGCAACCATAACATTGCCGCGCCCCTCTGGCAAATCGATACACGGTACGTAGCCGATAGGCGGGCAACCGGGTACACTCCCCCGGTCGCCTTACACCTATGCCCAGTCGCTCACCGGTGGACAGGCGCATTGCAGATTACGATCGCCATAGACATCGTCCAAGCGCTTCACCGCCGGCCAGTACTTATTGTCACGGCTTTCGGGCGTCGGGAACACCGCCACGTCGCGACTGTAGGGGTGCGTCCACTCTCCGGCTAGCTCCGTCTGGGTATGCGGGGCGTTGACCAGCGGGTTATCCTGCAACGGCCACTCACCCGTCTCGACCCGAGCAATCTCGCCACGAATGGCCAGCATCGCCGTGATAAAACGATCCAACTCGCGCTTATCCTCTGATTCCGTCGGCTCCACCATCAAGGTCCCGGCAACCGGAAACGACATGGTTGGTGCATGGAAGCCATAGTCGATCAGGCGCTTGGCGATATCCATCTCGCTGATGCCGCTGCTCGCCTTCAGTGGACGCAGATCCAGAATACATTCATGCGCCACATAACCATCCTGCCCGCTATACAACACCGGGTAGGCGGCGCGCAGACGCTGAGCGATATAGTTGGCGTTAAGGATCGCCACCGCGCTGGCGCGCCGCAGTCCCTCCGCCCCCATCATGCGGATATACATCCAGCTGATGGGCAGAATCGAGGCGCTACCGAACGGGGCGGCGCTGACCGCGCCCTGGCGTGTCGTCATGCCGGGGATATGCACCACCGTATGGCCGGGAACGAAAGGCGCCAGATGGGCCTTAACGCCGATCGGCCCCATCCCCGGACCACCGCCGCCGTGAGGAATGGCGAAGGTCTTATGCAAGTTGAGGTGCGAAACATCGGCGCCGATATAACCTGGCGTAGTGATACCGACCTGAGCATTCATATTGGCACCATCCAGATAGACCTGGCCGCCATACTGATGCACGATCTGGCACACCTCGCGGATGGTCTCCTCATAGACGCCATGCGTCGATGGGTAAGTCACCATGATCGCCGCCAACGTCTCGCCCGCCGCCTCGGCCTGACGCCGCAGATCGTGCAGATCGATGTTGCCGCGCTCGTCACAGGCCACCACGACCACCTCCATCCCGGCCATCTGTGCCGAGGCCGGATTGGTGCCATGGGCCGAAGCCGGGATCAGGCAGCGGGTGCGCTGCCCCTCGCCACGGCTCTCATGATAACGGCGGATAGCCAGCAACCCGGCATACTCCCCTTGCGCGCCAGAGTTGGGCTGCAGGCAGACCGCATCATAACCCGTCAATTGCGTCAGCCAACCGGCCAATTGGTTTAGCAGGATCTGGTAGCCACGCGCCTGCTCCGGCGGGCAGAAGGGATGCAGCTCCGCGAAGGCCGGCCAGGTGATCGGGATCATCTCCGCGGCGGCATTCAGCTTCATGGTGCAGGATCCCAGCGGGATCATCGCCTGATCCAACGCCAGATCGCGCCGCGCCAGACGATGCATATAACGCATCAGCGCGGTTTCGCTGTGGTAACGGTTAAACACCGGGTGTGTCAGGATCGGCTCGCTACGTAACAGTGCGGCGGGAATACTGCCTTCACTCGCCTCCTGCGCCAAGGTATCCAGCGTATCGATGTCCAAGCCATGGTCATCGCCAAGCAGGATGGTAAACAGCGCCTCCAGATCGTCGCGCGTGCTGCACTCATCGAAGGCGATCCCTACCGCCCCCGTCAGATCGGCGCGCAGGTTGATACCAAATCCCTGCGCCCGCGCCAACACCGCCGCTTTATCCGCCACCGTGACCGTCAGGGTATCGAACCAGCTGTGATTACGTAGCGTCACGCCCTTTTGTTGTAGCCCCAACGCCAAGATATCCGCCAAACGATGTACCCGCTCGGCAATACGCCGCAACCCCTGTGGGCCATGGTAGACCGCATACATCCCGGCGATATTGGCCAGCAGTACCTGGGAGGTACAGAGGTTGGAGTTGGCCTTCTCACGCCGAATGTGTTGCTCGCGCGTCTGCATCGCCATGCGCAGCGCCGGATTACCGGCGGCATCACGCGCCACCCCGATGATGCGCCCCGGCATGGCGCGTTTAAACGCCTCGCGGCAGGCGAAGAAGGCGGCATGCGGCCCGCCATAGCCCATCGGCACGCCAAAGCGTTGAGCCGAGCCGAACACCACGTCGGCCCCCTGCTGTCCCGGCGCCTGCAACAACACTAGCGCCAGCGGATCGGCGGCCATGCAACAGATCACCTCCCGCTCACGCAGCGCCGCCATCAGCGCGCGGTAGTCATGCAGCTGCCCCTCGCTACCGACCTGTTGCAACAGCACACCGAACAGATCGCGATGATCGACGGCATGCCGCGGATCGCCGATGACCACCTCGACGCCACAAGTCTGTGCCCGCGTGCAAACCACATCGATCGTCTGTGGATGCACATCCTGGGCGATGAAGAACACCGAAGCCTGCTTCAGCCGGCTGGCGCGCCGCGCCAGCGCCATCGCCTCGGCGGCGGCCGTCGCCTCATCCAGTAACGAGGCGGAGGCCAGATCGAGGCCGGTGAGATCCAGCGTCATCTGCTGAAAGTTAAGCAACGCCTCCAACCGCCCCTGAGAGACCTCGGGCTGGTAGGGGGTATAGGCGGTGTACCAACTGGGATTCTCCAGCATGTTGCGGAGGATCGCTGGCGGCGTCTTCACCCCGTAGTACCCCATCCCGATAAAGGATTTATAGATCTGATTCTGCTCGGCGATCGCCCGCAGTTCACCCAGCGCCTGCTGTTCATCACAGGGCGCACCGATGGGTGGTGCGGCTGGAAGTTGAATGTCGACGGGAACCAGGCGTGCGATCAACGTCGCCAGATCCGGCGCCCCGATCTCCGCCAGCATCTGCTGCTGCTCGGCCGGCGTCGGCCCGATATGGCGGGCAATAAACGCCTCACCGTTTTCCAGCGTAGAGAGAGTCTGCGTCATAGCTTATGCATTCCTTGGTTGCGCCGCCGCCCGGCGCCCGGCATATCATAGGCCAGGGCCGCCCAACGAGGGCGGCCCTGGAGTTGGCGCGCTACGCCTCCAGCGCGCGTTGATACTCGTCGGCGCTGAGTAAGGCCGCGTATTCGGTAGGATCGTCGGCACGGATCTTAAACAACCACCCCGCCTGATAGGGCTCGCTATTCACCAGCTCCGGCGCGTCCACCAGCGCCTCGTTCACCGCCACGATCTCCCCGGCCAGTGGACTATAGATGTCGGATGCCGCCTTAACGGACTCGGCCACGGCGCAATCGGCACCGGTCTCGACGTGTTCCCCCAGCTCGGGCAGATCCACAAACACCATATCCCCCAGCAGGGATTGGGCATGATCGCTGATGCCAACGCAAAAGACCCCCGCCTCCTCGGCACGCACCCACTCATGAGACGCGCTATACTTCAACTCTGTCGGTACATTGCTCATCGCCATCCTCTCCTGGAATTGAGTACTGTCTAGCTTGTTTGTCGACTGAGACGCCCCGGCGCCTCGGGTTAAATCAGACTGCAGCCCTGACGGACAAAGCTCGGCTTCACTAACGTGACCGCCACCTCGCGCCCACGAATATTGACGCGCCCTTCACCCGCGATGCCCTGTGGTACGCGCGCCAGTGCGATGCTGCACCCCAGCGTCGGTGAGAAGGTACCGCTGGTGATCACCCCTTGCACCGCCTCGCCCTGCTCCGTGTAGAGGCTCACCGTCATCCCGGCACGCAGCACCCCCTTCTCCCGCATCAGCAAACCAACCAGTTGCGCATGCGGCTGATGACGCTGACGCATCAAGGCATCACGGCCGATAAAATCGCGCGTCTCGGGCTCCCAGGCGATGGTCCACGCCATATTGGCCGCCAAGGGCGAGACCTGCTCATCCATCTCTTGGCCATACAGGTTCATGCCCGCCTCCAGACGCAGCGTGTCGCGTGCCGCCAAACCACAGGGACGCACCCCGGCCTGCTCCAGACGCCGCCAGAAGGGCACCGCCTCGGCGAGCGGTAAGGCGATCTCATAGCCATCCTCCCCGGTATAGCCGGTGGTGGCGATAAACAGTGAGTCAATCTGGCGGGCGAAGAAGGGCTTCATATCGGCCAAGGCCAGACGTTGCTCGGCATCCAACAACTCCGCCACCCGCTGACGCGCATTCGGCCCCTGCACCGCGATCAACGCCAAATCATCACGGACCCGTAACTCGACGCCGAACGGGGGCAGATGCTCGCCGATCCAGGCCAGATCGCGCGCGCGCGTGGCGGAGTTGACCACCAGACGGAAATAATTCTCCGCCAGGAAGTAGACGATCAGATCGTCGATAACCCCCCCGCTCGCATTAAGCATCGCGCTATACAGCGCCTTACCCGGCTGCGTCAGTCGTGCCACATCGTTGGCCAGCAAGTAGCGCAAGAAGGCACGCACATTGGGGCCGTGTAGATCGACGATAGTCATGTGCGACACATCGAACATCCCGGCGTCACGCCGCACGGCATGATGCTCCTCCAACTGGGAACCATAGTTCAACGGCATCAACCAGCCATGAAAGTCCACCATACGTGCGCCATCGGCCACATGTTGCTCATAAAGCACGGTCTGTTTTGTCATTCTCATCCTCGACTGAGTAACGCGGCTTACGCCGCACGCGCAGGCATGCCCCCAGGCATGGCGCCGCCATACGCAAACGATGACATCGCTCCGACGGTAGCACCGAAAAATGGGATTAACCATAAGATAAAATAGGTGTAATGCGTCTAGCGTGCATAGATGCACGCAAACGATGATGCAGAATATTGCGCCGGAAAAATGCGCACAGATGCACACAATTAACATTTATGCTGCATTTTCATTGCCGATAAATAACCTTGTCGACTTAAAAAGCAGCATAAAACGGCAAGAGCAAGGTAAGGCGGGGCAAGAAAAATTAATGCGAAAGGAGACATGACATTAGAATATTTCACGCGAGGGCGGCCGATGCCGCCCCGGCGCTTAGCGCGTCTCGTTGTCGTGCGCTTGGAGGAGTGCGGGCAGATCCACCAGCCCCATGGCATGACGCACCAGCTGTGGCTTGATGCCGGGCAAGCGATCGGCCAGCGTCAGTCCCACGTCACGCAGCAGCTTCTTCGCCGGATTGGCTCCGGCAAACAGATCGTGGAAACCCTGCATCGCCGCCAACATCGCCGCCGCGCTCTGCTTGCGTCGCCGCTCATACCGGCGCAGGTAGAGGTGATGACCGATATCCTTACCCTGAGCCTGGAGGCGACGCAACTCACCGGCCAACTCCGCCGCATCCATCAACCCGAGGTTGACCCCCTGCCCGGCCAGTGGATGAATGGTATGCGCCGCATCCCCCATCAAGGCCAGGCGATGGCCTGCAAAACTGCGCGCATAGCGTCCTCGTAACGGGAATACCTGCCGCTCGCTGACACAACGACACAGACCGAGACGATGATCGAAGGCGATCGTCAGCTCACGGGCGAACGTCTCATCGTCAGCCGCCTGCAGGCGCTGCGCCTCGCCAGGCGGCAGCGACCAGACGATAGAGCAGTGGGACTCATCACTCAGCGGCAGGAAGGCCAGGATACCTTGCGGGCGGAAGATCTGCCGCGCGATCCCGGCGTGCGGCTGCGCGCAACGGATGGTCGCCACCAAGGCATGCTGTTGATAATCCCAAAAGGTCAAGGGGACATCGGCCAACTGACGTAGCTGAGAGTGGGCGCCATCGGCGGCGACCAGCAGCCGCGCACTGAGCATGGTCCCTCCCTCCAGGATCAAGAAGGCCTCATTCTCCCCCCAGGCCACCTGCGCCACACGGGCGGGCGCCAACAGGGTGATCGCCTTATCTTGCTCGGCGCGCTGCCACAATGCCTGCTGCACCACCCGATTCTCGACGATGTGCCCCAGATGAGCATGACCATAGGCCTCGGCGTCGAAGGCGATGCGGCCGAAGCTATCCGCCTCCCACACCTCCATGCCGCGACAGGCACTCGCCCGTTGTGCCAGGATCGCCGGCCATACGCCAAGCTGTTGTAACAGGCGTTCGCTGGCGATATTCAGCGCCGAGACACGCCCGTCTTCCGCCAGCGCTGGCCGAGGGGGCTGCGGCTCGACGAGGGCGATGCGCAGCCCGCTGCCCGAAAGGGCGTTGGCCAACGCCAGCCCAACCATGCCGCCACCGACGACAATGAGATCGAATGATTGCATAACTTACTGTCTTCCCAAGCAAAAAGGCTTAGCGTGCGACCTGACCCAACATCCGTCGCACCAGCGGCGTACGCAACGCGGGCAACAGTGCCAAGGTCATCAGGCCCAGATTCCGCCCCACCACCAACGGGGGCAGGCGATTGGCAAATAGGCGCACCAGACTGTCGGTCAAGGCCACCGTCGCCTGACAGTCAGGCCGGCGACGACGCTGATAATCGGCCAAGGTCGCGTAACTGCCGGGATCTTGCCCCGCGCACCAGGCGCGACTCAACGTCTCCGCCAGCGTCATCACATCGCGCAGTCCCAGATTAAAGCCCTGACCGGCGATGGGATGCAGCGTCTGCGCCGCATTCCCCACCAACACCAGACGATGGCTGACATGCGCCTCTGCCTGGCGCAAGGCCAACGGATAGCAGTCACGCCGCCCCGTACGCGTAAAACGCCCCAGGCGCCAACCGAACGCCTGTTGCAAGCGCGCCAAAAAGGTCGCCTCGTCCCACTGCGCCGCCTGTGCCGCCTGCTCAGGCGGTAGGCACCACACCAGGGCGCTACGCCCCTCGCTCATCGGCAACAACGCCAACGGCCCGTCGGCGGTAAAGCGTTCGAAGGCGCGACCCGCATGCGCCTCGCTGCTGGCGACGTTGGCGATCAGCGCCGCCTGCGCATAGGACTCGCTCTGCCAACGCATACCGCACAGGGTCGCCAACGCCGAGGCAGAGCCATCGGCCGCCACCAGTAACTGGCCGGAGAGGCTACGCCCATCCGCCAGCCAAGCCGTCACGCCTTCAGCCTGCCGTTCGACCCGCACCACCGTCGCCGGGCAGTGTAGCGTCACGCCCGGCGCCGTCGCCAACAGCCGAAACAGCTGCTCGCCGGCACGATGCAGCTCCACCACCTGCCCCAAGGCGGGCAGATCGTAGGCGGCCGCATCCAGCCACAGCGCGCCGCCGTGACCCCGATCGCTGATCTGCACCTGATTGATGGCCGTGGCATGCGACGCCAAAGCCGGCCAGATGCCGATCCGCGCCAACTGCTGGCAGGTGCCCTGCGCCAACGCGATGGATCGCGCGTCGAAGCCGGGGTGATGCCCGCTCCCCGGCGCAATCGACTCCACCAGCGTGACCGGACAACGCCCCGCACTCAACGCCGACAGCGCGAGGGCCAGCGTCGCGCCCGCCATGCCGCCTCCGGCGATGATGATACTCATGCGGTAACCCGCGCCGCCGCCATCAACGCCTCGATCTCCTCGATCGATTTGACCACGCCCGCCGTTAGGATCTCGCACCCCGTGTCGGTGATCAGAATGTCATCTTCGATACGCACCCCGATGCCACGATAGGCTTGCGGAACGTCGGCGTCCGGCGCGATGTACAATCCCGGCTCACAGGTGAGCACCATCCCCGCTTCGAGCACTCGGTCACGCGCCGGGGTGGCATAGTCGCCGACATCATGCACATCGAGTCCCAGCCAATGCCCCAGGCCATGCATAAAGAAGGCGCGGTATTGCTGTTCGGCGATCAGCGTTTCCACGTCACCCTGCAAGATCCCTAATGCGACCAGCCCCTGCACCATCACACGCACTGTCGCTTCCTGGGCCTGGCGAATACTGCTGCCGGGACGATAATGGGTGATGGCCGCCTCCATCGCATCCAACACCAGCTGGTAAATCTGGCGCTGCGGCTCGCTGAAACGTCCACTGACCGGGAAGGTGCGGGTGATATCCCCGGCATAGTGGCGGTATTCGGCTCCCGCATCGACCAGCACCAGGTTGCCATCGCGCAGCTCACTTTCATTCTCGGTGTAATGCAGGATGCAGCCGTTTTCACCGCTGCCGACGATCGTATTAAACGAGGGAGAGCGGGCGCCATGCCGGTTAAACTCGTGCAACAGCTCGCCTTCCAACTGATATTCATACATTCCCGGACGGCACTTCTCCATCGCCCGGGTGTGCCCCATGGCGGTGATCTCGGCGGCACGCCGCATCACGGCGATCTCCTCCGCCGACTTAAACAAACGCATCTCATGCACCCAGGGGCGCCAATCCGTCAGCGTCGCCGGCGCGCGCAGATTCTGGCGAGCACCTCGGCGCAGGGTTTCCAACGCGGCAAACACCTGCTCATCGGCGAAGTCATATACGCCCTGGGCGTGGTACACCACATCCAGGCCATTCAGCAGTAACGGTAACTGTTCCGCCACATCGCCATACGGCAAGGCCCGATCGATATTCAGGCGCGCCGGCGCCGCCTCTTGCCCGAGTCGACGCCCAAACCAGACCTCCGCCGTCACGTCACGCACCCGATTGAATAACACACTGTGGCTATGGTTTTCGTCGCTCTTGATCAGCACCAACAGCGCTTCCGGCTCATTGAAACCGCACAGATACCAAAAGTCGCTATTTTGACGATAGGGGTATTCATTCTCAGCATTCCGGCAATGAACCGGGGCGGCAAAAAACAGCGCCGCACTGCCCGGCTGCATCTTCGCCAGCAACGCCTGACGGCGACGCTGATACTCTTGCGGGGTCATATCCATCTCCTGAAAATCGGCTAGTAAATGATACGGCTGGCGCGACGCCTACGCGTCGTGCCCCACGACACAAGCCTGTAGCGGTCATTGGATAAAGGAGGCTGTGCGTGCCATGGCGCCTAATCCGTCCGTGCGCGCGTGAACAGTACGCATTGGGTCTAGACTACCACGATAGGAAAAACAAAGGGTAAGGCAAATAGCATCGACAGCCCATGGCGTCGACTCCCTAAGGAAAGGCGGCAGCGATCCAATCAGGCGCCGACAGCGATGATGAAGATCTACGCCGCGGTTACGCTGACACGCCACGGCATTGCGCCGTGGCGGCGAGGAGATTAGTGCAGTTGAGGCTGTGCCGGCGCCGCATCCTGTTGGTGGAACTCACCGTGGCATAGCATGGCGGCCATACGCACATATTCGGCCACCTCCTCCAACGAGTGAGCCAGCTCCTCCTGATCCTCGTCCTCATCGTAGCCCAGTTGAGCGATGCTGCGCAGATCGTCGATCGACTCACCCACCTCGCCCTTCACCTGGCCCAACTTGGCCTGCATCATGCCCAATCCCAACAGGAAGTGGTTCACCCAGCCAGCCAAGGCATCGGCACGCACGAACACCGAGGCCTCCTCTTCTGTGGGCAGCAACAGTTGAAAAGCGAACTCGTCACCCTCTAAGGTCGCGCGCGTCTGCGCATAGAGCGCCTGTAGCGGCTGGGCGAGTGACTGGGAGAAGGCCACCCCTTCATTCGTCAGATCATGTACCAGCGTCAGCCAGCTCGCATCACGGTTGCCGCCACACAACAATCCGCTCACTAAGCCATGCATCTCGGCGGCGGTCAGTGCCACCCCCTGTTGCTGTAAGGCCTGCGTCAGTACGGCGTAATCCGCCAAGCTATTCTCTGTAGACATACGTATTGGTCATCGTTGACAGGTAAAGTTCGTGTTATGCTACCACTAAGATGAGTCGCTATACCAGAAAGGGCCGTATCGCAAGCCGAGGGCTTGTCACTGCATAGCGGGGTAGATATAGTTAGCGCCCACAGCGTTCCCGGGGGGACGCGGCGCAAAATTGAGCGGGAAGGTAGTATGTCTGCACAGCCGGTAGATATTCAAATTTTTGGCCGCGCACTGCGTGTTAATTGTCCGCCAGAACAACTGGATGCTTTGAACCAGGCCGCGGAGGATCTGAATCAGCGGTTGCAAGATCTAAAAGTTCGCACTAGAGTCACCAATACGGAACAACTGGTCTTCATTGCGGCGTTGAATGTGTGTCACGAACTGGCACAGGAGCGGTTGAAAACCCGCGATTATGCCGCCAATATGGAGCAAAGGATCCGCATGTTGCAGCAGACGATAGAGCAGGCGCTGCTGGAGCAAGGACGCATTACCGAGCGTCCCGGTACTTCTTTTGAGTAAAATTAACTTACTGATTATACAACAAAATTTACAAAGAAAAGCGTTCCATAAAGTGCAAGTTGTGTTAGTATAAACAGTAAGAAAACAGCAAGATTCCAAATTTCTCTGAGGTGTTCGTGCGCGGGCCAGTCCCCTGAGCCGATATTTCAAACCTTAAGAATGTGGCGCTCCACAACCGGTGAGCATGCTCGGTCTCCGAGAAGCCTTAAAGTTGCGACGTTACGTTCACCTTGAACCGCGGGTTCAAGGGTTACAGCCTGCTACGGCACCTCGGAGATTCCCTAATACGCCAATCCTGCCACGGAGTCGACTCCATGCCTCAGGACCTCGCGTTCACATCCCGTCACGCTTTCCGTCAACGCCAACGCGCATTGCGACGTTCGCTGTCGCCGACGCAGCAACATCAAGCCGCCTTGGATCTGAAGGATCGCCTACTGGCGCTGCCCTATCTGGCCCGTCCATGTCACATCGCCCTGTATCTTCCCTTTGATGGCGAGCCCGATACGCGACCCTTGATCACCGCCCTGTGGCAACGCGGCCACCAGGTCGCCCTGCCGGTATTACACCCCTTCAGCCGTGGCCAACTGCTCTTTTTGCGTTACACGCCGGAAACGGCGATGCGCCGCAACGCGTTTGGCATCCACGAGCCCTGCCTGGATGCGACACGCGTCGTCCCCTTGGCACGGCTAGACCTGATGCTGACACCACTGGTCGCCTTCGATACCGCGGGCAACCGGCTCGGCATGGGCGGCGGTTTTTACGATCGAACCCTGGCCCATTGGCGCCCACGGCGACAACGGGGATTGGGGCCCTATCCGATTGGGATCGCACACGACTGCCAGCGTGTAGCAACCCTGCCCGTAGCCGACTGGGATGTCCCCCTGCCGGAGATCATCACGCCATCGGCGCACTACCGCTGGCCTCAGGCCGGAGCAATGGAGGACACGCCTCACGCCGCGCCCTCGCCGGGCTAACGCTGAGGCCGCCACTCCCGCGACGGCCTTAAGGGGCTTAGTATAATAAACGGGCCCGCACGGTGCCGGGGATGGCGCGCATACGCTGTAGCGCCGCTTCGGCGCGCTCGACCTCCGTCTCGACATCGATCACCACATAACCGATGGTCGGTGTCGTTTGCAGATACTGAGCGGCGATGTTCACCCCCTCCTCGGCAAAGATCTGGTTGATCGCCTTCAACATCCCGGGGCGGTTTTCATGAATATGTAGCAGGCGGCTGACATGCTCCTCATGCATCGGCAACGAAACCTGCGGGAAATTTACCGCCGACAGTGTCGAACCGTTATCGGAATACTTCGCCAGCTTACCGGCCACCTCGACCCCGATATTCTGCTGTGCCTCCTGCGTCGAGCCACCGATATGCGGCGTCAGTAACACGTTATCGAAACGGCACAGCGGTGAGGTGAAGGGATCGCTGTTGGTGGCCGGCTCCGTCGGGAAGACATCGATAGCGGCCCCGCTGAGATGGCGGCTCTCCAATGCCTGGCATAGCGCATCGATATCCACTACCGTGCCGCGTGCCGCGTTGATCAGGATTGCCCCCGGCTTCATACGCGCCAGCTCCGCCTCACCGATCATATTGCGGGTCGACGCCGTCTCCGGAACATGCAATGACACCACGTCGCTCATGTTAAGCAGCTCAGACAGATGGCGCACCTGGGTGGCATTGCCCAGCGGCAGCTTGCCTTCGATGTCATAAAAATAGACATCCATACCGATCCCTTCCGCCAAGATCCCCAATTGGGTACCGATATGGCCATAGCCGATGATCCCTAGCTTCTTGCCGCGCGCCTCATAGCAGCCAGCCGCCAGCTTGTTCCATTCGCCACGATGGGCGCGGGCATTGGCCTCGGGAATATTACGCAATAACAGTAGGATCTCTCCCAACACCATCTCCGCCACCGAGCGGGTGTTGGAGAAGGGGGCGTTAAATACCGGTATCCCACGGCGCTGTGCCGCCGCCAGATCGACCTGGTTGGTGCCGATGCAGAAGCAGCCTACCGCCACCAGCTTCTCTGCCGCGGCGAACATCTCTTCGCTCAACTGAGTCCGCGAACGCAGGCCGATAAAGTGCGCGTCACGGATCGCCTCGCACAACGCTGCGCTATCCAGCGCGCCCTTATGGTATTCGATGTTGTTATAACCGGCGGCCCGTAACACCTCGACGGCGCTTTGATGTACGCCCTCTACCAGCAAAAACTTAATCTTATCCTTATCCATAGAAACTTTGGCCATGATCTACCCTACTGTCCGAGAAAAGCGTATGTGTGTTATGCAGATGGTTTGTTTAAACTCTAGTCAACATAACAAAATTTACCTCGGCGGCAAGCCATGGCAGGAGTCGGCCTCCGACGAATGCGCACGACGGGGTAGCGAAAAGTTGCGGAAAATTTTAATAAACAACGAGCTATCAGCGGGAAAAATTGAATGGCGGCAATTCTGTGATAGATGTCACCGAATTCTCGGCGTGCAGAAAAAAATGGGTGTAGCGACTAGGGTGCCCCATCCAGCGAGGGCACCCCGACACGATCAGGCCGTCAGGGTTTTCACCCCCTCCGCGCAGCCGACCAACACCACATCGGCACCACGATTGGCAAACAGCCCCACCGTCACCACACCGGCGATGGCGTTGATGGCGTTTTCCAGCTTGCAGGGCTCCATGATCTGCAGATTGTGTACATCCAGGATCACATTACCGTTATCGGTGAGCACCCCCTGGCGGTATACCGGCTGACCACCGAGTTTCACCAGCTCTCGCGCCACGTAGGAGCGCGCCATCGGGATCACCTCGACCGGCAACGGGAAGTTACCCAGGATATCGACCTGCTTAGAAGCATCGACGATACAGACAAACTTCTTCGCCACCGCGGCGACGATCTTCTCGCGCGTCAACGCCGCGCCGCCGCCCTTGATCATCTGCATCGCGTGATTGATCTCATCCGCGCCATCCACATAGATATCCAGCGCATCCACCTCATTGAGGTCGAATACCGGGATCCCCAGGCTCTTCAGCTTGGCGGTGGAGGCATCGGAGCTAGAGACTGCGCCTTCGATCTGCCCCTTCATGGTCGCCAGCGCATCAATAAAATGAGAGGCGGTGGAGCCGGTGCCAACCCCAACAATCGTACCGGGCTGCACATACTTCAATGCGGCCCAACCCACAGCTTTCTTCAATTCATCCTGCGTCATACCGTATCCTATGGACTTTGCTACGAAAACGTGTGCGTATTATAGAGCAGCGCACGAAAATACCCCACCATGGGAGCGCAAATTTACGCCCTCGTCCTGTGTTTTTCCCGTTGCACCCCCCGATTTTATCCGCGACAAGCGGAAAAATGTGGCATATTGCGGTAACGGCCACGCCGCCAGCCGCCACGCGGCGCCTGACTCGAGCCTCCCTCTCCACGAGGGGGATAGTTCGCTTGTGCCGTTTTCCAACGTGAGCAATTGCGCTTTACCGATAACAAAAAATGGATCCAAGGGGATAAAGACCATAATGAAACGCCCGGACTACCGGACCTTGCAGGCACTGGACGCTGTCATCCGCGAGCGCGGCTTCGAACGCGCGGCACAGAAACTTTGCATCACGCAGTCGGCGGTATCGCAACGCATCAAGCAACTGGAAAATCTCTTTGGTCAACCGCTGCTGGTGCGTACCGTACCGCCGCGTCCGACCGAGCAAGGACAGCGTCTCCTCGCGCTACTGCATCAGGTCGAATTGTTGGAAGAGGAGTGGCTGGGCAACGACAATAGCAGTGATGGCCCTCTGCTGCTCTCTCTGGCGGTCAACGCCGACAGTCTGGCGACCTGGTTGCTGCCAGCGCTCAAACCCGTCTTAGCCGACTCCCCGTTGCGCCTCAACCTACAGGTCGAAGACGAAAGTCGCACTCAGGAACGCCTGCGGCGTGGTGAGGTGGTCGGGGCGGTGAGTTTGCAGCCTCAGCCGCTGCCGAGTTGCCTGGTGGATCGCCTGGGCGCCTTAGACTATCTGTTCTGCGCCTCGCCCGCCTTCGCCGAGCGCTACTTCCCTAACGGAGTGACACGCTCCTCCCTGCTCAAAGCGCCGGCGGTGGCATTCGACCATCTGGACGACATGCACCAGGCCTTCCTGCAGCAAAACTTCGAGCTGCCGCCGGGGAGTGTGCCCTGCCACATCGTCAACTCCTCCGAGGCCTTCGTCCAATTGGCGCTTCAAGGCACCACCTGCTGTATGCTGCCGCACCTGCAGGTCGAGCGGGAGCTCCGCGAGGGCGTCTTAGTCGATTTGACCCCCGGGATGGTACAGCGCCGCATGCTCTATTGGCACCGTTTCGCCCCGGAGAGCCGCCTGATGCGCCGCGTCACCGATGCGCTGCTCAGCCACGGCCGTAACGTCCTGCGCCAGGACTGATCCTCCGCTTTCGGCGTCGCCATCAGGCCGAAACGGAGTAGGCATAAGCACACATAAAAAAAACGGGATCGCATTCGATCCCGTCACTCACCGACCAGTCGTTATTTATTCAGATTAAACACCACCTCGACGCGATCGTCGAAGTGAATAGTCTGTTGCTCATAAGTCTGCGCCGCCGAGGTCTGATTCGCCGAAGGGGCCGCCGCATACATGCGCGTCACCGGCTCCGGTTGGAAGTTGGAAACATGATAACGGATGCTATACACCGGCCCCAGCTTGACGCCAAAGCCCTGCGCCAGCGACTCGGCCTGGGAGATCGCATTCTTGATCGCCATCTGGCGCGCCTGCTCGCGATACACCTCCGGCTTGGCGACACCCAGCTCGACGGAGCGGATCTCGTTGAGGTTCGCCTTTAAGGCGCCATCCAGCAGGCTGTTTAACTTATCGAGCTGACGCAGTGTGACCTGCACGGTACGCACCGCGCGATAGCCCTTCAGCTGGCTCTTACCATCCTTCTGGTAATCATACTCCGGCATGGTATACAGGTTGGCGGCGCTGATATCCTGCGTCTCGATACCGTTACGCTTTAAAAAGTCGAAATATTTCGCCACGCGTTGATCAACCTGCGACTTGGCACCGGCGGCATCCTTGGCACTGGCGCTGACCTGGAAGGTCAGGGTCGCCATATCAGGAACGGCGTCGACGCTGGCGGTGCCCGACGTCACCACATGCGGACCTTCTGGCATCTCGGCCGCCTGCGCATTCAACGCTACCCCACCGACACCCATCATTGCGGCCAAGGCCAATACTGTTAGTTTCACGCTTATCCTCCGCTTTACTGCCTCATTGCCAGGGGAGTCGCCCTGTGCCACACACCGGGATAGCGTACCTCCCGGCCATTTCCCACCGCCGTAGCGGTAGACTCCCAAATAGCATAGCGCGCCAACGGCATGACGGGTATCGGATAATTGCCTACTGTGCCCATCCTTGGCGCGCCAGCTCCAGCGCGATAAACCACATTACCGCACCGACCAACAGATTGATGGCGCGTTGCGCCCGGGGACGCCGCAGCCAGGGTGCCAACCAAGCGGCCAACAGCGCCAGACTAAAGAACCACACCACCGAGGCGCTCACCGCGCCGAAGGCGAACCAGCGACGCGGCTCCGCCAACAGCTGCCCCCCCAAGCTGCCCAACACCACGAAGGTATCCAGATAGACATGCGGATTGAGCCAAGTGACGGCCAACAGGGTGACGATGATACGCCAGCGCCCCTGCTGTAATAGGCTATCGTCCCGCTCCGTCGTCGCCGGACGCCAGGCGGCTCGCCAAGCGCCCCAGCCATACCACAACAGAAAGGCCACCCCGCCCCAAGTCACCCCCTGTAACAACAGCGGCGAGCGCAATAACAGCGCACTGCCACCGAAGACACCGGCGCAGATCAGCAGCAAATCGCTCAGGGCACACAGGCTGGCAATGGTCAGATGGTGGTGACGATGGATGCCATGGTTAAGCACGAACAGATTCTGCGGTCCCAAGGGCAAAATCAGGGCCGCACCCAGGGCGAAGCCCTGAGCAAAGATGGAGAACATGATGAATATTTCCTTAAAAATTGAGCAATTAGCACAATGAGCGGATGCGAGACATCATAATCAACTGCGTAGGAGAGCGGAAATGGGGATTTCTTATCGGCGATTAGGCGGGCTTATCGTTGCTGGCCAGGGCAGGCCCGGCCAGCAAGCGGGGGCGGTTACTCGGCGCGAGCCTTGCTAACCTGGCTACGGTAGAGGTGCACATCCATCTGTGGGAAGGGAATGCCGATATTATTGGCATCCAACGCGCGCTTAAAGTTCTCCATCAGATCAAAATAGATGGCCCAGTAGTCGGCGTTATTACTCCAGACACGCACCACAAAATTGAGTGAGGAGGCCGCCATCTCGTTCAAGCGAATGGTCACGCCATCGTCATGCAGAATACGCGTATCCGCCGCGACGACCTCGCCGAGCACCCGCTTCACCACATCGATATCGGCGTCATACGCCACCCCGACGGTGATATCGACGCGCCGTTTCGGTTCGCGCGAGAAGTTGATGATGTTGCCGGCGATGATCTTACCGTTAGGCACCACGATAATCTTGTTGTCCGCCGTCGCCAGGGTGGTCGAGAAGATCTGCACCTCACGCACCGTCCCCACCACACCGCCTAAATCCACTACCTCACCGGCGCGGAACGGGCGGAACAGCACCAGCAGGACACCGGCGGCGAAGTTAGACAGCGAGCCTTGCAGCGCCAGGCCAATAGCCAAACCGGCGGCGCCGAGTACCGCGATCACCGAGGTGGTCTGTACGCCGAGACGCCCCAGGGCGGCGATAATGGTGAACGCTAAAATACCGTAACGGACCATCGCCGCCAGGAAGTGAACCACCGTCACATCCAGGCCGCGCGCCTTCAGCAAGCGGGTCAGCGTCGAAGAGATGCCGCGCGCGACCAACGAACCGACGATCAGGATCACCACCGCGGCGACCAGATTGACGGCATAGCTCAACAGCAGATCCTGATTACGCAGGATCCAGCCACCGGCGTTTTGAATCCCATCTACCACATCCAATTCTTTCATCTTATTGTTTAACCTCCAATATCATTGTCTGCCCGCGGCCCATTCGTCGACGGCACAGGCAAAAGCAGGCCACAGATCGCGGCCCAAAACAGCTTCAGAGTAGCTAACAATAGCGAGAGACTCCACTTTTCATTCACACTAAAAATCTGAAAATAAAAACTTATAATTACTAATTTTTATTCATCCTCGGCATAGCCGCGGCGGATGCGCCGCATAAAAAAACCCCGCCTAGGCGGGGTTTCTCAACGCGTCGCGACGATTACAGTACGTCAATGCAGTTCAGTTCTTTGAACGCCAGTTCCAGACGCTCGATCATCCCGGTCTGGCCGGCACGCAGCCATACACGCGGATCGTAGTATTTCTTGTTCGGCTTATCGTCGCCTTCCGGGTTACCCAGCTGGCCCTGCAGATAGCCTTCGTTCTTCTTGTAGTACTTCAGCACGCCTTCCCAGGTCGCCCACTGAGTATCGGTGTCGATATTCATCTTCACCACACCGTAGCTGACCGCTTCTTTGATCTCTGCGGCGGTTGAACCAGAACCACCGTGGAAGACGAAGTTCAGGCTGTTGTGCGGCAGGTTATGTTTCTTGGAAACATACTCCTGAGAGTTTTTCAGGATCACCGGCGTCAGCTGCACGTTGCCCGGCTTGTACACGCCGTGTACGTTACCGAAGGAGGCGGCGATGGTGAAACGCGGGCTGATCGCGTTCAGTTTGGTGTAGGCGTAATCGACATCTTCCGGCTGAGTATACAGCGCGGAGTTGTCCAGATGGCTGTTGTCCACGCCATCTTCTTCACCGCCGGTACAACCCAGTTCCAGCTCCAGGGTCATGCCGATCTTGGCCATACGTGCCAGGTACTGAGAGCAGATCTCGATGTTCTCTTCCAGAGACTCTTCAGACAGGTCGATCATGTGAGAAGAAAACAGCGGCTTACCGGTCGCGGCGAAGTGCTTCTCGCCCGCATCCAGCAGCCCGTCCAGCCACGGCAGCAGTTTCTTGGCGCAGTGGTCGGTGTGCAGGATAACCGGAACACCGTAGTGCTCGGCCATCTGATGAACATGGTGTGCACCGGCGATCGCACCGAGGATGGCCGCCTGCTGGCCTTCCAGCTTCAGCCCTTTGCCGGCGATGAAGGCAGCGCCGCCGTTAGAGAACTGAACGATGATCGGCGCGCGAACTTTAGCAGCCGCTTCCATAACCGCGTTGATGGAGTCGGTACCGACGCAGTTGACTGCCGGCAGAGCGAATTTGTTCTCTTTCGCTACCTGGAATACTTTCTGAACGTCATCGCCAGAGATGACACCCGGTTTAACAAAATCAAAGATTTTAGACATGTCTAATCGTCCTGTTTCGTGGGCGTGAGTGTTTTCCAATCGGAACAACATTACCGCGCGCCAGGGCGCGATAAAACAACGGGAGGCGCGAGGGCCTCCCGTTAACGGGTATTACTGCTTGGCGCGCTCTTCGAGCATCACCACGGCCGGCAATTTCTTGCCTTCTACGAACTCCAGGAAGGCGCCGCCGCCGGTGGAGATGTAAGAAATCTTGTCGGCGATGCCGAACAGGTCGATCGCCGCCAGCGTATCACCGCCACCCGCGATAGAGAACGCGTCGCTCTCGGCGATGGCGTTAGCCACGATTTCGGTCCCTTTACGGAAGTTCGGGAACTCGAAGACGCCGACCGGGCCGTTCCACAGGATAGTCTTCGCGTTTTTCAGGATAGCGGCCAGCTGCTCGGCAGAGGCGTCGCCCAGATCCAGAACCTGCTCATCATCTTTGATTTCGCTGACGGATTTCATGGTCGCCGGTGCGGTTTCAGAGAACTCGGTCGCCACACGTACATCGGTCGGAACCGGGATGTCGCAGGTGGTCAGCAGCTTCTTCGCTTCCGGGATCAGGTCGGCTTCGTACAGAGATTTACCCACATTGTGGCCTTCGGCCGCGATGAAGGTGTTAGCGATGCCGCCACCGACGATCAGCTGATCGGCGATCTTGGACAGGGAATCCAGCACGGTCAGCTTGGTGGAGACTTTAGAACCACCGACGATAGCGACCATCGGACGAGCCGGGTTGCTCAGGGCCTTGCCCAGCGCTTCCAGCTCACCAGACAGCAGCGGACCGGCACAGGCGATCGGCGCGAACTTGCCCACACCGTGGGTAGACGCCTGGGCGCGGTGCGCAGTACCGAAGGCATCCATCACGAAGACGTCGCACAGTGCGGCATACTTCTTAGACAGGACCTCGTCGTCCTTCTTCTCACCTTTGTTGAAACGGACGTTTTCCAGCACCACCAGCTCGCCCTGTGCGACATCGACGCCGTCCAGGTAATCTTTAGCCAGGCGTACCGGCGCGCTCAGATGATCTTTGAGGTAATTCACCACCGGCAGCAGAGAGAACGCTTCGTTGTACTCGCCTTCGGTCGGACGGCCCAGATGGGAAGTCACCATCACGCACGCACCCTGTTTCAGCGCCAGCTCAATGGTCGGCAGGGACGCACGGATACGCGCATCAGAAGTCACTTTACCGTCTTTAACCGGAACGTTAAGGTCCGCACGGATCAGGACGCGTTTACCCGCCAGATCCAAATCGGTCATCTTAATTACAGACATGGTGAATCCTCTCATTGATTCTCTAAAAGTTGCTTTAAGCTGTGTCGCCGCGCACGGCTACGACGCATTAGAAACTGCCTGAGACATCGCCAGCGTGGTATCCAACATCCGGTTGGCGAAGCCCCACTCGTTGTCACACCAGACCAACGTTTTAATCAAATGCCGACCACTCACCCGCGTCTGAGTACCGTCCACGATGGCGCTGTGCGGGTCGTGATTAAAGTCGGTCGAGACCAGCGGTAATTCTGTGTAGTCAACTATACCATGAAATGAGGTGGATGCCGCCTTTTGCAGCAAGTGGTTCACCTCGTCGACCTGCACCGCCGCCCGCACACTGACGCTGAGATCGATAGCCGTCACATTCAGTGTCGGCACCCGTACCGAGATCGCCTCGAAACGATCGCGAAACTGGGGGAGCACACGTGCGATACCCGCCGCAAGCTTGGTATCCACCGGAATAATCGAGTGGCTGGCCGCGCGAGTACGGCGTAAATCCGGGTGATAGGCATCGATCACTGGCTGATCATTCATCGAGGAGTGGATGGTGGTCACCGCCCCCGATTCAATGCCGAAGGCATCATCCAACACCTTAATCACCGGGATGATACAGTTGGTGGTACAGGAGGCATTGGAGACGATGCGATGCGCCGCCTGCAGACTCTCCTGATTCACGCCATACACTATCGTGGCATCGAGGTCATGGCCGCCGGGGTGGGAAAACAACACCTTCCCAGCCCCCGCCAGAATATGAGCTTCACCATCCGCCCGGCTGCCATAAACGCCGCTACAGTCCAGAACGACATCCACCTGCAACGCGTCCCACGGCAACGCCGCGATCTGCGGTTGATGCAACAGGCGGATACGATCGTCCCCGACCCATAACCAATCATCCTGCTGACGCACCGGCCAGGCAAAGCGGCCATGGCAGCTATCATACTGCAACAGGTGCGCCATCCCTTCCGACGCCGCTAACTCATTAATCGCGACGACCTGGATCTGCGCCCGGCGCCCAGACTCATACAACGCCCGCAGTACATTGCGACCGATGCGCCCAAAACCATTGATGGCGATACGTAAGGACATCTCACTCAATTCCTCATCCGCAAAAGAGGATCCAGAGTAATCGATGCCCGCGACATGAGGATCGCTTTATGCAGCAAAAACACCACTGTCCCCATCGATTCGTCGCCGCTTGCCCCATCAACTGAAACGCTTCAGCTAAGAATAAACCAAACCTCGGGCAAAGAAAATACGGTAGGAGAAAAGCGCGTGACTTGAGCGAGAATTTGAATAGAAACGTGCATCCCATCACAAATTTAGCGCAAAAGTGGGAAAGGGCAGCCCGGCGATAACCCGCGAGCCAAAAAAAACGGGGCCATAGCCCCGTTCTCTCATGCTGCGACGTCAACGACGCATTAGCCTAACAGCGCGCGCGCCTTCGCCAACACATTATCGACGGTGAAGCCGAACTCAACGAACAGCTGTTCGGCCGGCGCAGACTCACCGAAGGTGGTCATGCCGACGACGGCGCCGTTCAGACCGACATACTTGTACCAGAAGTCGGCGATACCCGCCTCGACCGCCACGCGGGCGCTGACGGCAGACGGCAGTACCGCTTCACGGTAGGCGGCATCCTGCTTGTCGAACACTTCGGTTGACGGCATGGAGACCACGCGAACCTGACGCCCTTCGGCGCTCAGCTGCGCGGCGGCTTTCATCGCCAGCTCCACTTCGGAACCGGTAGCGATGAAGATCAGCTCCGGCTGTGCGTCGCAATCCTGCAGGATGTAGGCGCCGCGCTCGATATTCGCCAGCTGTTCAGCCGAGCGATCCATCTGTGTCAGGTTCTGACGAGAGAAGATCAGCGCAGACGGCCCATCCAGACGCTCGATGGCCTTCTTCCATGCCACCGCAGACTCGACCTGGTCACACGGACGCCAGGTGTTCATATTTGGCGTGGTGCGCAGGCTAGCCATCTGCTCGACCGGCTGGTGCGTCGGGCCATCTTCGCCCAGACCGATGGAGTCATGGGTGTAGACCTGAATGTTGCGGATCTTCATCAGTGCCGCCATACGCATGGCGTTACGGGCATATTCCATGAACATCAGGAAGGTGGCACCGTAGGGGATAAAGCCGCCGTGCAGCGCGATACCGTTGATGATGGCGGTCATGCCGAATTCGCGCACACCGTAGTGAATGTAGTTGCCTGCGGCATCTTCATTCAGGGCCTTGGAGCCGGACCACATGGTCAGGTTGCTCGGTGCCAGGTCGGCGGAGCCACCCAGGAATTCCGGTAGCAGCTTAGCGAAGGCTTCCAGCGCATTCTGGGAGGCCTTACGGCTGGCGATCTTAGCCGGGTTCGCCTGCAACTGCTCGATGAACTTACGCGCTTCACTGTCCCAGCTGGCCGGCAGTTCGCCGTTGATACGGCGTTTGAATTCGGCGGCCAACTGCGGGAAGGCGGCCTGATAGGCGGCGAAACGCACGTCCCATGCCTGCTCTTTCGCCAGACCGGCCTCTTTGGCATCCCACTGCGCGTAGATCTCCGGCGGGATGACGAACGGCGGGTAGTTCCAACCCAGTTGCGCGCGGGTCGCAGCGATCTCGGCATCACCCAACGGCGCACCGTGGGAATCGTGGGTACCGGCCTTGTTCGGTGAACCAAAACCGATGATGGTTTTGCACATCAACAGAGACGGCTTATCGCTCACGCTGCGCGCCTCTTCGATAGCGGCCTTAATCGCGGCGCTATCGTGGCCATCGACGCCACGTACCACATGCCAGCCATAGGCTTCGAAACGCTTGGCGGTGTCGTCGGTAAACCAACCGTCGACGTGGCCGTCGATGGAGATCCCGTTGTCATCGTAGAACGCGATCAGCTTGCCCAGCTTCAGGGTACCGGCTAAGGAGCAGACTTCGTGGGAGATGCCTTCCATCATGCAACCATCACCCATAAAGGCATAGGTGAAGTGGTCGACGATATCATGCCCCGGGCGGTTAAACTGCGCCGCCAGCGTACGCTCGGCAATGGCCATGCCGACGGCGTTGGCAATGCCTTGGCCCAGCGGACCCGTGGTGGTCTCGACGCCCGGGGTATAACCGTATTCCGGGTGACCTGGGGTCTTGGAGTGCAGCTGACGGAAGTTTTCCAGCTCGGACATCGGCAGATCATAGCCGGTGAGGTGCAACAGGCTGTAGATCAGCATAGAACCATGGCCGTTGGACAGCACGAAACGGTCGCGGTCGGCCCAGTGCGGGTTGGCCGGGTTATGGTTCATGTAATCACGCCACAGGACTTCGGCGATATCTGCCATCCCCATCGGGGCGCCCGGGTGACCGGATTTGGCCTTCTGCACCGCATCCATGCTCAGGGCACGGATAGCATTGGCAAGCTCTTTACGAGAGGACATGTTCTACTCCAAGTCGGATTGTATGAAAACAAGGGTTCGCCGTATTGTCTCAGACTCGGAGTGAAAACGGCAATCCTTATCGTGGCGCGGCCAGGGAGGGAGAGCACAAATCCACGATCCGGCGTATGCACGCCGCCGAGTAGAGCGCGCGATGTGTTACGGCTTATCGTATGACGCGTAGCGTAACATACTCTCCTCGCCCCGCCGCTGAGTGCTGCGCAGCAATTGCGCAAGTGCGGCATTTTATTGACCTGCATTGCGCAAATGGCGGTTTTCCCACCGCTGTCTTATCGCCACGTTTTTCTCAGCAAAAAGCTTTCTTTTCCTTTTGATTGTACGTTATGCGATCACAATCGCGGTAAAACAATGTTTCAAATTGTTATCTTTGCTTTCGAACAATAAAAAGGAATCGATTATGACACTCTCACGACGCGCGTTTTTGCAGCGTACCGCCGGCGGGATCGCCGGCGTCGCCCTCGGCGCACCGGCGCTGGCCGCTGACGGTGCCGCAGATAACGCACCACAACGGGCGACGCCCCCGCGTAACATCGTCATCATCACCGCCGATCAGCTGGCGCGCCGCGCCGTTGGCGGCTATGGCAACCCGCAGGTCACGACCCCGGCCATCGACAGCCTGATCGCCCACGGCACTCGCTTCGAACGCGCCTACTGCCCCTACCCGCTGTGTGCGCCATCGCGCGCCTGCTACTGGACTGGACGCCTGCCGCATCAGACCGGGGTGATCGCCAACGACAGCCCGAACATTCCACAAGATATGGTGACGCTGGGCGAGCTGTTCAGCCAGGCCGGCTATGAGTGCCGCCACTTCGGCAAGCGCCATGACTACGGCTCGCTCAAGGGCTTCGACTGTGCCGAACAGATCGAGCTGCCCTATGACAGCCCCGCCGCCTATCCGGTCGACTACGACACCCGCGAGGATGTCTATTGCCTGCAGGAGAGCCTCAAGTATATCGACACCCTGAAGGGGCGCGGCGCCGATGCGCCGTTTATGCTGGCGATCGAATTCAATAATCCCCATAACATCAACGGCTGGACCGGCGCCTTCGCCGGCCCCCATGGCGAGATCGACGGGCTGGGTCCCCTGCCGCCGCTATTGGATAACTTCGACACCGCCGCCGATCTGCCCAACCGGCCGCAAGCCATCCAGTACGCCTGCTGCACCCATAACCGCGTGATGCAGTCCGCCAACTGGAACGAACTCAACTTCCGCCAGTATCTCAAGGCCTACTACCACTTTACCGCCTTAGCCGACGACTGCATCGGCCAGGTGCTGGCGGCGCTACGTGCCAGCGGCCACGGCGACGATACCCTGGTGGTCTTCTTCGCCGATCATGGCGACGCGATGGGTGCGCACCGCCTGGTGGCCAAGATGAACTGGTTCTATGAGGAGTCGACCAACGTCCCGCTGGTCTTCGCCGGCCCCGGCATCCGCCCGCAGGCCAGCAGCGATCATCTCACCTCCCTGTGCGATCTCGTGCCGACGCTGTGCAACTACGCCGGGATCACCCCACCGCCCGGCCTATATGGCCGCTCGCTGCTGCCGATCCTGCGCGGCGAGCAGCCAGCCGCGTGGCGCGATGAGGTCATTACCCAGTGGAATACCGATCGCAACGTGGACGTACAACCCGCCCGCATGCTGCGTACTGATCGCTACAAGTACATTATCTATAAAGAGAATGAGGAAGAAGAACTGTACGATCTCCAGCAGGATCCGGGCGAAACCCGCAACCTGGCTCGCTCGCCGCAGCATCAGGAGCAGCGGCGCGCCCTGCGTGCGCGTTTCGACGACTATGTGCGTAACCAGGTCGATCCCTTCTACAGCCAGGAGGCGATCATCGATCGACGCTGGCGTAGCCATCCTGTCGGCTATCAGCACCATCGGGGAGAGACCAGCATTCAGGTCTACCAGAAGGAGATCCGCCCGCTGATCATGGACAAGGAGTTCGAGAAGGCGCGCGAGGTGCGGCTTGCGCTCTACCGCCAGGCTCGCGCCTCCTACGGCGGCGCGGGTTAACCGCCGCGACCAGACTCGGCCCTCTCGGCGGCGTCGCGGGAATACATATTCCCCGGCATAATCGGAGAGGAGCAAGACATAAAAAAGGCCGGGCAATGCCCGGCCTCTGCGTTCTCTGGTGCAGGATTACTTCTTCGCCGCCTGGATATAGAGCATCTCCAGCGCCAGGGTCGCCGCCGCCAGGGCGGTGATCTCCGACTGGTCATAGGCCGGCGCCACTTCCACCACATCCATCCCGACGATGTTCAGATCTTGCAGGCCGCGCACCAATTTCAGGGCGCGATCGGAGGTCAATCCGCCGATGACCGGCGTGCCGGTGCCCGGCGCATGGGCCGGATCCAAGCAGTCGATATCGAAGGTCAGATAGACCGGCATGTCGCCGACGATGCGTTTCACCTCGGCCAGGATCGTCTCGACGCCACTGTCGTTCACCTGAGCGGCATCCAGCACGGTGAAGCCGTTGTCGTGATCGTATTCGGTACGAATGCCGATCTGCACCGAATGCTGCGGATCGATCAACCCTTCATTGGGTGCATGGAAGAACATGGTGCCATGATCGAACTGGCTGCCGTGAGCGTAGGTATCGGTATGCGCGTCGAAGTGTACCAGCGCCATCTTACCGAAGTGCTTGGCATGGGCGCGCAACAACGGCAGGGTGACGAAGTGGTCACCGCCGAAGGTCAGGCAGCGTTTGCCGCTGGCCAGCAGACGCTCGGTATGCGCCTGTAAGTTATCGCTCATCTCCTGGGCGTCGCCGAAGCTGAACACCACATCGCCGCAATCCACCACCTTCAGGCGGTCGCGCATGTCGAAGTTCCACGGCCAACGCTTACCTTCCCAGGCCAGATTGGTCGAGACCTGGCGGATCGCCGCCGGTCCATGACGCGCACCGGCGCGGCCAGAGGTGGCCATATCGAACGGCACCCCGGTGATCACCCAATCGGCGTCGCCGTCGTACGGCATGAAGTCCAGCGGTAGGCGCAGGAAACCGAATGCGTTGGATACCAAAGAGTTATCAGGTTTATGCCCTAGAGTACACATACTCGCTCCTCATTATAAGTCCCGCCGCCGTGGCCTGAAGCCCGACGGACTGGCGGCGTCGCGATGAAAAAAAAATCCCTCCCGCGTCGTTGGCCCGACGAGGAAGGGATTATCAGTTCGCTAAATAGCGTATTGCTGTCGATTATGGCGGCAAGCTGGCGGGACTGCAAGCCCGCCAACCTACGTCGCTGCCACACCGCACGCCGGCGGCGCTTACTCCTCTTCCAGGTAGGTATACCCGTACAGCCCCGCCTCGAACTCTTCCAGGAATTGCGCCTGTAAGCCCTCATCCAGCTGCGCGGCGCGCACCTGATCGCGGAAGTGCGTCAGCAACACCTGCGGATCGAGCTGCACGTACTCCAACATCTCCGCCACGGAGTTGCCGTCGTAAGACTCATCCACCTCGACGCTGCCGTCCTCGAACACATACACGTCGACCGTGGCGGTATCGCCAAACAGGTTATGCATGTTGCCGAGGATCTCTTGGTAGGCGCCGATCATGAAGAAGCCCACCAGCGGCGGATCCTGCGGATCGTACTCCGGCATCGGCATGGTGGTCGCCACCCCGTCGCCATCGATATAGTGATCGATGGTGCCATCCGAGTCGCAGGTGATGTCCAGCAACACGGCGCGGCGCGTCGGCACCTTGTCCAAGCCACTGAGCGGCAGGACCGGGAACAGCTGATCGATCCCCCAGGCATCCGGCATCGACTGGAACAGCGAGAAGTTGACGTACAGCTTGTCGGCCATCCGCTCTTGCAGTTCATCGATGATCGGGCGATGGGCGCGATTGCTCGGGTCCAACTGAGTCTGCAACTGATTGCAGATGGCCAAATATTGCTGCTCGGCCCAGGCGCGTTGGCTCAGGCTGAGAATGCCGTGAGCATACTGGCTGTGGACGTCGTGCAGATCGAGCTGGCTGTCATGCAGCCATTCGCGCAGCGAGCGGCGGCCGCCCGGCGTCTGCATCTCCTCCCAGGTGGCCCAGAGGCTCTGCAACGCACGCGGCGCATCGCTGGCCGGCTGCTGCGGCTGCGGGAATTCATTACGCTCCACGCCGATGATGTTGGAGACCAGCACCGTATGGTGTGCCGTCACCGCCCGTCCCGATTCGGTGATCACCGTCGGATGCGGTAAGCCATGCTCATTACAGGCATCGCCTATGCCCCAGATCACGTTGTTGGCGTACTCGTTCAGACCGTAGTTGACGGAGCAGTCCGACTGGGAACGGGTTCCCTCGTAGTCGACCCCCAGGCCGCCGCCGACGTCGAAACACTGGATGTTCACACCCAGCTTATGCAGTTCGACGTAGAAACGAGCCGACTCACGCACCCCGGTGGCGATGTCACGAATGTTGGCCATCTGCGAACCGAGATGGAAATGCAGCAGTTGCAGACTCTCCAGATGCCCGGCCTGGCGTAGTGTCTCCACCAGATGCAACACCTGGGTCGCCGACAGACCAAACTTAGACTTCTCGCCGCCGCTAGACTGCCACTTACCGGAGCCCTGTGAGGCCAGACGCGCCCGCACGCCGAGACGCGGCACCACATTCAGGCGCTGCGCCTCCTCCAGCACCAGGTCGATCTCGCTCAGCTTCTCGATGACCAGATAAACCTTATGGCCCAGCTTCTCGCCGATCAGCGCCAGACGAATGTATTCGCGGTCCTTATAGCCATTGCAGACGATGACACTACGCGTCATCCCGGCATGGGCCAGCACCGCCATCAGCTCAGCCTTCGAACCCGCCTCCAGCCCTAACGGTTCGCCGGAGTTGACCAACGACTCGATCACTCGACGCTGCTGATTCACCTTGATCGGGTAGACCAGGAAGTAATCCCCCTGGTAGCCAAACGAGGCGCGCGCGCGACGGAAGGCGGCGTTAATCGAGCGCAAGCGATGTTGCAGGATCTGCGGGAAACAGAACAACGCCGGCAGGCGCTGCTGGCGATCGGCCTGGATCTGTAATGCCAACGCCGTCAGATCGACGCGCGCCTGCGGCACATCGGGATCGGGGCACACGGAGATGTGGCCCAGCTCATTCACATCGTAATAGTTGCCACCCCAATAGGCGACGTTGTAGGTGCTCAGCATCTTGCTGGCATTACTATCGCTCATGGCGACCTCCTGCATGGAACGCAACGGGGAAGTATCCGCCGTATCCTGCGGATACTGTGCAATCAGATCAGACACGAGCGACTCCTTCGATGGCAGTGTGGCTAACCTTTGCGCCAGTCACTATCGCAGCATCATCTGCATAGAACAACCCACACGCCGGGATTTTTGGCGTGACCACAAAGCTCAGCGCCGGACGAAATGCCGGGCCGATATCAGCATAAGAACAAAACACGTCGTTGACTCCGTGGGTCGGGGAAACCGCCTGTAACGGCACAACCCCTATGAATAAATGCCTGCAGCGAACGCCACAGGTTACCCTTGTTCAGTCATCAGATGCCGTAAACGGCGCACGAATCCTGAGGTACACCCAAGCCTTCATCTCAAGGATAAATAACATCGGGCAAAAGCAAGAAATGAGGATAAAAAGGAAGGAAGGCGCATTGCGCAAAACGCGTCATCATGACGCAAGACGCTGCCGGGAGCAGCTCGTTTCACCACAGCCTCAACACGGATCATTACCTGAACCACCTCCACCGCTGCCATTTGGCACGACAGCACTTCAAAGTTAACAGCATGATAGAACTGACAGTAGGGATAACCCATACCCTCCTCGGCCGGAAGTGGGACACATAGCCGCCCCGGAGTGTGCCGCCCGACGTCGCGATCGACGCCGAAAAACAGCAACAAGCCGGTTAAAGCGTTATGTACCGGTAAGCCGCGCGCCGTTTATACCGACAACCAGACAAAAAAGCAAAATGAAATTATATCGATTCCTCGATCACCGGCATCGCGTGGGCGATGACGCGCCGTTATCGTGCGTTTCCGCAAAAAAAGGGGTGGAAAAAACCTAGTGCCTTGACCTAGAATAGCCGTCCAGATGTTAATCCATCTATACTTTTTAACCGATAAACTGCTTAACGGCTTTGCCTGAGGGGCGTTGCAGGAAGCATCAGACAGCAGAGGGGGCGCACGATGTCTCCCCCTGATGACTCACCCCACGCAGCACGCAGTGTCAACGCAGCGCAGTAGAATCAACCCGTCTTTTGAAGGTAAAGAACACAATGGCCAAACACCTTTTCACCTCCGAATCCGTCTCTGAAGGACATCCGGATAAGATCGCCGACCAAATCTCCGACGCCGTACTGGATGCCATCCTGGAACAGGACCCCAAGGCACGCGTCGCCTGTGAAACCTACGTTAAGACCGGGATGGTACTGGTCGGCGGTGAAATCACCACCAACGCTTGGGTCGATATCGAAGAGCTGACCCGTAAGACCGTAGCCGATATCGGCTATGTCAGCTCCGACATGGGCTTCGATGCCAACTCCTGCGCGGTACTGAGCGCCATCGGTAAGCAGTCTCCGGACATCAACCAGGGCGTCGATCGCTGTGACCCGCTGGAACAGGGTGCCGGCGACCAGGGCATCATGTTCGGTTACGCCACCAACGAAACCGAAGTGCTGATGCCAGCTCCGATCACCTACGCGCATCGTCTGATGGAGCGTCAGGCCGAGGTGCGTAAGAACGGCACCCTGCCGTGGCTGCGTCCTGATGCCAAGAGCCAGGTCACCTTCCTGTACGACGACGGCAAGATCGCCGGTATCGATGCGGTGGTTCTGTCCACTCAACATGCCGATAGCATCGGTCAGAAAGAGTTGCAGGAAGCGGTGATGGAAGAGATCATCAAGCCGGTCCTGCCGGCCGAGTGGCTCTCCGCCGCCACCAAATACTTCATCAACCCGACCGGGCGTTTCGTCATCGGCGGCCCGATGGGCGACTGCGGCCTGACGGGTCGTAAGATCATCGTCGACACCTACGGTGGCGCAGCACGTCACGGTGGCGGTGCCTTCTCCGGTAAGGATCCGTCCAAGGTTGACCGTTCAGCCGCCTATGCTGCGCGCTATGTCGCCAAAAACATCGTCGCCGCGGGCCTAGCCGACCGCTGCGAGATCCAGGTCTCTTACGCCATCGGCGTCGCCGAGCCGACTTCCATCATGGTAGAGACCTTTGGCACGGAGAAAATCGCGCAAGAACAGCTGATCCAACTGGTCCGCGAATGCTTCGATCTGCGCCCGTACGGCCTGATTCAGATGCTGGATCTGATCCAGCCGATCTATCGCCAGACCGCAGCCTACGGCCACTTCGGGCGCGAGCAGTTCCCGTGGGAGAAGACCGACAAAGCGGCGCTGCTGCGCGAAGCGGCCGGCCTGAAATAAGCCTTGCCACCCAACAGGCGCGACGGCGTCTGTTGGGGCTGACGCGCGGCCTGGTGCCGCGCGCATCCCTGTCCAGCGCATCCGCTACCGTCTACCGTCTACCGTCTACCGTCTACCGTCTACCGTCTACCGTCTACCGTCTACCGTCTACCGTCTACCGTCTACCGT
>NZ_JBIUCY010000012.1:0-133878 GCF_044540725.1 Edwardsiella sp. A.80236 | reverse complement strand
CTGCCTCTGCCTCTGCCTCTGCCTCTGCCTCTGCCTCTGCCTCTGCCTCTGCCTCTGCCTCTGCCTCTGCCTCTGCCAAACACTCTTTTTATGTTGAGATGAACGAAGCGCCGGCGACAGATGTCCGATTGGCGATAACTACATCATTCGTTTGCATAAGATTGACTAAGAGCCTATCCCAGTAGGCGTGTATCGTTGTAGCCAGTTTGGATACGGACAGCGTGGAACAACCGGGGCGTACACGCAACACATGAGGATGGTAAGCCCTGTCCAGGGCCCAAATGGTAAATAAAATAGCCTAATGGGATAGGCTTCTAAGAGAAGAGGGGAATGAAAACGATGTCGATCGGGCGATTAGCCTCCCCGAGGAGGAATGATAACAATAAATATAATTTATTATATGCTACTAATAATATAACTAGTGTTGCCGGGGCGTTGCATAAAATAACGCCCGGAACATTTAGCGTACGTACTGCCAGACTTCGGCTGGAATTTTATCGTATAGCTTATTCATAGTTAATTCGGCTAAGCGATGATCGGCTGCGGAATAAAAAACTTCCAGCTCATCATTGGAAAGCTCATATTTATTCTTTTCGATCACGCGTTCTAGCGTCTCCAGCGACGTGCACTTACGCAACTTCATCAGATAGTCTATTTTGGTCATTACACAACCCTAGTATTGGATTAAACATGCAAGGCGGCGTTACGTTTCTCATGTGCGAGCGAGTACGCAACTCTGCGCTTGCTTCGTAACCAGTGCCTGAGTGCCTGTTCACTCACGCTATAGGCGCTGAACAAGGCATAGGTTTCATCCAGATAATCATCCACTATTTCGCAAAGAGACGAATGCTGTGGATATTTGATCTTAAATGACAAGGCCACGTTGGCAATATGCTCAATCAGCTCATTAAGCTGAAGATTAACCATTGCCGTCGGATCGCTGACCCAGCCATGATGACTCTCTTCCAGGACATCCATTCCCTGACGATACAGGGAATCACACAGATATTTTAACTCTGCGATGTCATGTCGATAAGATGTGTACTCATCCATAACTGGCCTCCTAGCGCAGCGAAAGGCTCTGATCTGTACTAAGAAATATAGCAACAATCAATAACTTGGCACAATGGCTAGGTTGAGTCACCTTTCTATCATAGCAAAGCTGTTAGGCGATGGGAAAAGTTTTGTGTTAGGAAGTATTTAAATAATACGACTTGGAGAGGTCAAATGCTATAGGGATATGCCTCTTATAGATAAAGTTAACCAGTGTTAATGTCTTTATTTGTATAAGAGATATTAGTAGATATATAAATAATATTAATTAGGACGCTGGATGACAATAGGTTAACGCCTGTGTCAGGAGATGAAGGTAGCTGGGGATAAAAAAAGGCCACCTTGTGGGTGGCCTTCGTTGCGTAGATGACGCTTATTTTCCGTCGTGTGGTGCAACCGGATGGCTGTGCTCGATATCTTCATCGCGGCGGCCAAAGCGGCGGCGTACCACCACGAAGAACACCGGTACGAAGAAGATGGCCAGGATGGTGGCGGAGACCATGCCCCCCATTACCCCGGTACCCACGGCGTTCTGGGCGCCGGAGCCGGCACCATTACTGATCACCAGCGGCATAACCCCGAGGATAAAGGCCAGCGACGTCATCAGAATGGGGCGTAGACGCATACGCACCGCTTCCAGCGTGGCTTCGACGAGGCCTTTGCCTTCCTTATGCATCAGATCGACGGCGAACTCGACGATCAGAATGGCGTTCTTCGCCGACAGACCAATGGTCGTCAACAGACCCACCTGGAAGTAGACGTCGTTGGTCAGCCCGCGTAGTGAGGTGGCGAGCAATGCCCCGACCACGCCGAGCGGTACCACCAGCATGACGGAGAACGGGATTGACCAGCTCTCATACAAGGCTGCCAAGCAGAGGAAGACCACGATCAGCGAGATGGCGTACAACGCCGGTGCCTGGTTGCCAGAGAGGCGTTCCTGGTAGGACATACCGGTCCAGTCATAACCGATGCCTGCCGGCAACTTGGCGACCAGTGACTCCATCATCGCCATGGCTTCACCGGTACTCTTGCCCGGAGCTGCTTCACCGAGGATCTCCATAGACGGCAGGCCGTTATAGCGCTCCAGACGTGGTGAACCATATTCCCAACGCGAGGTGGAGAAGGCGGAGAACGGCACCATCTGCCCATTGCTGCTGCGGACATACCAGTTGTCGATATCGCTCGGCAACATACGGTACGGCGCATCGGCCTGGACATAGACGCGTTTGACACGTCCACGATCGATAAAGTCGTTGACGTAGGCTCCCCCCATCGCAGCGGAGATGGTCTGGTTAATGTTAGAGAGGGAGACACCCAGTGACTGTGCCTTCTCTTGGTCGATATCCAACTTAAACTGCGGCGTATCTTCCAAGCCATTGGGGCGAACACCGACCAGCAGATCCGGGTGTTGCGCCGCCATACCCAACAGTTGGTTACGCGCCTCGGTCAACTTCTCGTGCCCCAGGTTAGCCTGGTCAATCAGCTCGAAGTCGAAGCCCGATGCGGTACCCAGCTCGACGATGGCGGGCAGGTTGAACGGGTAGACCATCGCGTCGGTGATCTTACTGAAGGCGAATGCCGCACGTTGGATGATCGCGGTAACTTTGTTCTCATCCCCTTTACGCTCATCCCACGGCTTCAGGCTGATAAACGCCAAACCGTTGTTTTGCCCCTGACCACTGAAGCCAAAGCCGCTGACGGTAAAGACCGACTCGACATTGTGCTTCTCTTTCGTCTCGTAGTAGTCGGTGACCTGCTTGAGCACGTTGTTGGTGCGCTCTTGGGTCGCCCCAGGCGGCAGCTGAGCCATGGTCAACAGGAACCCCTGGTCCTCTTCCGGCAGGAAGGAGGTGGGCAGGCGGATAAACAACAGCCCCATGCCAACCACGATCAGCAGGTAGATCACCAGGTAGCGCCCGGTACCGCGCAGGATGCGGCCGACGCTGTCGGTATAGTGGTGGGTACTCTTCTCGAACAGGCGGTTAAACCAGCCGAAGAAACCGGTCTGTACGCCATGGCTGCCCTTGGCGATGGGCTTCAGCATGGTGGCGCACAGTGCCGGGGTCAGGATCATCGCCACCAGTACGGATAGCACCATCGAGGAGACGATAGTGATAGAGAACTGGCGGTAGATGGCCCCGGTCGAGCCGCCAAAGAAGGCCATCGGCACGAATACCGCGGACAGTACCATGGCGATACCCACCAAGGCGCCCTGGATCTGCTCCATGGATTTCTTGGTGGCCTCTTTCGGCGGGAGTCCCTCCTCGGCCATCACACGCTCGACGTTTTCCACCACCACGATGGCGTCATCCACCAACAGGCCTATCGCGAGCACCATACCGAACATGGTCAGGGTGTTGATGGAGAAACCGACGATCTCAAGGATGGCGAAGGTACCCAACAAGACGACCGGCACGGCGATGGTCGGGATCAGGGTCGCACGGATGTTCTGTAGGAACAGATACATAACGGCAAACACCAGCACGATCGCTTCCAGCAGTGTTTTAACCACTTCATCGATGGAGAGCTGAACGAACGGTGTCGTGTCGTAGGGGTAGACCGTCTTCAGGCTGGCCGGGAAGTAGGGCGCCAGCTTAGCCAACTCGGCCTTCACCGCCTTGGCGGTATCCAAGGCGTTGGCACCCGTCGCCAGCTTCACGGCGATACCGGCTGCCGGCTTACCGTTGTAACGGGCTACGGTCCCGTAGTTTTCCGCCCCTAATTCGACACGGGCGACATCACGCAGTAAGACGCGCGAGCCATCCGGTTGCACCTTGAGCAGGATCTTGCCGAACTCCGCCGGGTCTTTCAGGCGGGTCTGGACAATGATTGAGGCGTTCAACTGCTGACCCGGGACAGGCGGGGTTCCCCCCAACTGGCCACCGGCGATCTGGTTGTTCTGCACCTTAATCTGTGAGATGACGTCGACCGGCGTCAGGTTGTACTTATTCAGCTTGTTGGGATCCAGCCAGATACGCATGGCGTACTGGGAACCAAACAGCTGCACACTCCCCACACCCTGGGTACGGCTCAGGGGATCTTTAATGTTGGAAGCGACGTAGTCGGCGATATCATCCTGGCTCAGGCTGCCATCTTCCGAGATAAAGCCGGCAACCAACAGAATACTGCTGGAGGCCTTATCTACGCTGACCCCCTGCTGCTGAACCTCTTGCGGCAGGGAAGGCATCGCCAGTTGCAATTTGTTTTGCACCTGAACCTGGGCGATATCCGGATCGGTACCGGCTTCGAAGGTCAAGGTGATCGCGGCGTTACCGGCCGAGTCACTGGTTGACGACATGTACATCAGGTTATCGAGGCCGTTCATATTCTGTTCGATAACCTGCGTCACGGAGTTCTGCACCGTGGCCGCATCCGCGCCCGGATAGGAGGCGGAGACGGTGACGGCTGGCGGTGCAACGGTGGGGTACTGTGCAACCGGCAGACTCATGATCGCCAATGCACCGGCCAGCATCAGGATGATGGCGATAACCCAGGCAAAGATCGGACGATCGATAAAAAACTTAGCCATGTATTACTGGCTCCTTTTTCCTAATAGTGTGCATCACAGCGCAATTACTGCTGTGAGCCATTGGCCGCCTGCTCGCCGGCCGGTGCGTTCAGTTTCGTTTCCTCGGCTTTGACCTGCATGCCCGGACGGACACGTTGCAGACCAGCGACGATCACCCGATCGCCCGCTTTCAGACCGCTGGTGACTAACCATTGATCACCGATGGCCTGAGCCGCATCAATGATGCGTACTTCCACTTTATTATCGCTATCGACGACCATAGCTGTCGCCTGGCCACGCGGGTTACGCGTTACCCCTTGCTGCGGCACCAGTAGGGCGTCAGGACGGACCCCCTCTTCCAGACGGGCACGGACAAACATCCCCGGAAGCAGATCGGTGTGCGGGTTAGGGAAGACGGCGCGGATAGTAATCGAGCCGGTGCTCTCATCCACGGTGAGGTCGGAAAACTCTAAGGTTCCCTTCAGCGGATAGGCTTGGCCGTTCTCCATCACCAACTCGACGCTAGCCTTACCGTTATCCTGCTTGATCTGGCCATCGGCCAGCTCTTTCTTCAGACGCAGGAAGTCGGTGCTGGACTGGGTGACATCGACATAGATCGGATCCAGCTGCTGCACGGTGACCAGTGCATTGGCCTGGTTGCCGGTTACCAATGCGCCCTCGGTGACGGAAGACTTACCGCTCAGACCGGTGATCGGCGAGGTAACTTTGGTATAGGCCAGGTTGATCCGAGCACTCTCTACGGCGGCCTTGGCGGCGATGACGGTCGCATCGGCCTGACGAGCGGTAGAGACGGCGTTATCGTAATCTTGCTGACTGATGTACTTGGTCCCCAGCAACGGGGTGTAACGCTTCACCGTCAGATGGGCGATGTTGGCGGCGGCTTGCGCCTTAGCCAGATCGCCGACGGCGCTATCATAGGCGGCCTTATAGGTCGCGGGATCGATTTGATACAGTGAATCGCCGGCTTTTACCGTGCTGCCTTCGACAAAGTTACGCTTAAGGATAATACCACTGACCTGCGGGCGGACTTCTGCAATACGGTATGCAGAGGTTCGGCCAGGAAGCTCGGTGGAGACACTCAATGGTGCTGTTTTCAGTGTGACCACGCCGACTTCAGGCGCGGAGCGCTGTTGGGCACCACCCTTGTCATCATTACATCCTGTAAGAAGTAAACTGCCGGAAAACAGCAGTATTGCCGCCAGAGGCGTTAACCCTCTGTTTTTCTTCATATTATACCTCAAGAGTCCGAGTGCGAAATGGGCATAATGCACGTTGTTAACAACCCATTGCTGCGCTATAGAAAAGCGCATGTTATGGTACATACATTCATCAATGCATGTAAGTCTTGATACTTTAAAAAAACGACGCCATGGCACGAAAAACCAAACAACAGGCCCAAGAGACCCGACAGCAGATCATTGATGCCGCCATCAGTGAGTTTTCCGTACGTGGCGTTGCCGCGACCTCGCTCAACGATATTGCCAAGGCAGCCGGCGTAACCCGTGGTGCCATATACTGGCATTTTAAGAATAAGATCGATATTTTTAACGCCGTATGGGATTTCATGGAATCCCGTCTTAGCGGACTTGAGTTAGAGTATCAGACAAAGTTTCCGGATGATCCACTGCGGATTTTACGCGAACTCTTAATTTTTATTTTAGTCGCCACGGTAGAGGATCCGCAGCGTCGGGCCATGATGGAAATCCTCTATCATAAATGCGAGTTTGTCGGCGAGATGCGCGCATTGGGAGAACGGCGTAAGCTAATGTATCTGGAGAGTTATGCCCGTATTGAGCGCGTGCTGCAGCGTTGTATCTCGTTGGCGCAATTACCGGCGGATCTGGACACATTGCGTGCCGCCGTCGCCCTGCGCAGCTACATCACGGGGATCATGGAGAGTTGGCTGTTTGCGCCCGATAGTTTCGACTTGCGTCAGCAGGCCTTCCTCTTGGTCGATAATGCGATTTCCATGCTGCAGCACAGTCCTTTCCTGCGTCGGGATGCGGTCAGCGAACCGATCGACGCAGCCGTGTGGCAGGCTTACTCCCTGCCGCATGCCCCTTAATAAATAAGAGACGAGTGAACTACAATGCAAAAAATTGTCGTGATTGCCAATGGGGCCGGTTATGGCCAAGAGTCGTTGTTTAATGCGTTGCGTCTGGCGTTGGCCATGAAGGAGCAGGCGGCGGAGATCGAGTTGAAGATCTTCCTGATGTCGGATGCGGTCACGGCGGCGTTGCCGGGGCAAAAGCCACACGAAGGTTATAACTTGCAGCAGATGCTGGAGATCCTCTGTGCCCAGCAGACGCCGATCCGCTTGTGTAAGACCTGCGCCGATGCACGCGGGATCGCCCACTTACCGTTGATCGAGGGGATCGCCATCGGCACGTTGACCGAATTGGCGGCCTGGACCTTGGCGGCGGATAAGGTTCTTACCTTCTAACGCCCCTGACTTTCCCCTCACCGCCCTGATGTGGGCGGTTATCCTCTCTACCCATTCGTCTGCTTATTATTTTCAGCGTCACGCGTCTTGCGCGCAGAATGGGTAACTTTCTCCGATTGCGCCTATTCTTGCTATTACGGCTTCATGTTACGCTAATGAATCTATTCTCCCGTTATTATACATTCTGCTTATTTAATTATGACTCACGGCGTGTTATTCCAGCCCCGCAAGGGGATGACCTTGTGGCGCATGGTAGTTGTCATTCTGCTATTTTGCCTATTCTCTAGTGCCTCGGCGTGGGCGCAGAGTGGTGACATCGATTCACGCGGCGAGGTGCAGAATCAAATCGATGCGTTGAATCGCCAGAAGAGCCTGTCCGCCAGCGATAAGTTGGTGCTGCAAGATCTTAACCAGACGCTGACCTATCTGGACGGTATCGATCGTTATCGGAAAGAGAGTCTGCAACTGAAGCAACAGGCGCAGCAGGCACCGGGCAAGCTGAATCAAGCCTTGGCCGGGTTGGAGGCGCTCCAGCGTAATAACGATGCCGCCGACGAGGCCAACTTCAGCCAGATGGGCGCGCGGCAACTCCAAAACCAGTGGGATAACACCCTGGAGGAGCTGAAGCAGGCGCAGGAAGATCTCGGTGCTTACAGCAGCCAGTTGATCGCCTTACAGACGCAGCCGGAACGCGCCCAGGCAGCGATGATGGCCAGTTCGCAGAAGATTCAGCAGATCCGCAATACGCTGGCCGAGGATAACCAGTTACGCCCCACTCAGCGCAATATGCTGAATACCGAACTGGCTATGCTCAACCAGTCGCTGGAGTATCAGCAGCAGAGCCTGGAAGATAACACCACCCTACAAGATACCCTGCAAAAACAGCGTGATTACGCCAATGCCCGCATCGCTCAACTGGAGCATCGCGTCCAATTGATCCGTCAGGCCGGCTACAATAAGGAGCTGAGTCAGCAGGAGAAAACGGCCCGTGAGGCACTCAATCCCGATGATGTGGCGCAGGATTTTACCCGCAATCCGCTCATCGCTCAGCAGATCGAGATTAATCGGGATCTGAGCCAGCGCTTGATCGATGCGACCGAAAAGACCAACACCCTGGTGCAGGAGAGTATTCGCGTCAAGAATTGGCTCGATCGCTCGTTGCAGGCCGAGCGTAATTTGAAAGAGCAGATCTCGGTGCTGAAAGGCAGCCTGTTGTTGTCACGCATTCTCTATCAGCAACAACAAAAGCTGCCGACAGAGAAACTCAGTAATGACGTGGCGGAGCAAGTGGCCGATCTGCGTGTCGCGCAGTTCGATATCAACGCCCAGCGCGACACGCTGAGCCAAGGCAGTGATTATGTGGCGAAACTGCTGGCGAGCAGTAAGGAGAAGCTGAGTGACGAGGCGGTCGGCGTACTTGAGGACCTGATCGATACGCGGCGCGATCTGCTGGATAAGCTGAATAAACAGCTGGGTAACGAGTTGACGTTGGCCATCAGCCTGCAGATTAACCAGCAGCAACTGCGCAACGTGAACGACTATTTGCAGCACACCCTGACGCAACAGATCTTCTGGGTGAGCAGCAACAAACCGATGAATCTCGCCTGGTTCATCAGCCTGCCGAATGCGCTACGCAGTCAGGCGGCCAACCTGCACCTCGATCTGAAACCCGCCGCCTTGCTGGATGGGTTTATCAGTTCGCTATATCTATTTATACCGCTGGTGATCGGTACCGGGTTGCTGTTGTGGCGACGTAAGGCGATCAACGCGCGTCTGGAGAAGTTAGCCGATGAGGTGGGACAGTTAAAGCGGGATGGCCAGCTGCATACGCCGCAGGCGATCCTGCTGACTATCCTGCGCGGGCTACCGGGTACACTGTTGATACTGGCTCTGGGCGTGATGTTCTACCATACCGCCACCCCACTGGGCGGGCTGCTATGGGTGATGGCGTTACGCTTCTCGCTCTTCTGGTTGATCATCAGCACCACCTATCGACTGATTTCGCCGGGGGGGGTCTCCGAGCGTCACTTTACTGTCTCGCCACTGGTCTGTGCCCACTATCGGCGCATGGTGCGGCGTCTCGGCTTCACCCTGATCCCGCTGATGGTATGGTGTGTCATCGGGGAGAAGTCACCGCTACAGTTGAATGAAGATGTGATCGGTCAGGTGGTGATCCTGATCACCTTGGCGCTCCTGACGGTGTTTGTCTTCCCGTTGTGTCGTGATGCCTGGCGCGAGAAAAACTCGCATAGCGTACGGCTGGTGTTGATCACCCTGTTGGCCATCGCCCCCTTGGTGTTGATGATCCTCACCGCCTGCGGTTACTTCTATACCGCCTTGCGGCTGGGTACCCGTTGGATCGAGAGCCTGTATCTGATGCTACTGTGGGCGGTGATCTACTCGACGGCGCTACGCGGCTTGAGCGTCGCCGCCCGTCGTCTGGCCTATCGCCGCGCCTTGGCCCGTCGTCAGCAGAGCGCCGCGGGCGTCTCGCGTGAGGGGGCGGAGGGGTTAGAGGCGGTTGAAGAGCCGCCGCTGGCCATCGATCAGATCAACTCCCAATCGTTGCGTCTGACCACCATGGTGCTGTTCCTGATCTTCGGCTGCGTCCTGTATTGGATCTGGGCGGATTTGTTCACGGTGATCTCCTACCTCGACAGCATCACCCTGTGGCACTACAACAGCGGTAGCGGAGCGAGCCAGATCACGCAGGCGGTGACGCTGGGGAATCTGTTGTTCGCCCTGATGACGGTGGTAGTGGCCTACATCATGATGCGCAACTTACCCGGCTTGCTCGAGGTACTGGTGTTGTCGCGCCTGCAACTGCGCCAAGGGGCCTCCTATGCCATCACCACCATCCTGACCTATGTCATTATCAGTGTCGGGGTGATCATCTTCTTCGGCTCGTTGGGCATCTCCTGGGATAAGCTGCAATGGATGGCCGCCGCGCTCTCTGTCGGCCTCGGTTTTGGTCTGAATGAGATCTTCAGTAACTTTATCGCCGGCCTGATCATCCTGTTCGAACGGCCGGTACGCATTGGCGACACCATTACTATCGGCTCCTACTCCGGCTCGGTGAACAAGATCCGTATTCGTTCTACCACCATCACCGACTTCGACCGCAAGGAGGTGATCATTCCCAACAAGGCCTTTGTCACCGAGCGGCTGATCAACTGGTCGTTGTCGGATACCGTGACCCGGGTCCTGATCAAGGTGGGGGTGGCCTATGGCTCGGATCTGGATAAGGTGCGCGAGATCTTACTGCAGGCGGCAGGGGAGAATCCGCGGGTGATGGCCGAGCCGGAGCCTCAGGTTTTCTTCCTCGCTTTCGGCGCCAGTACGCTGGATCATGAGATGCGCTTGTATGTGCGCGAACTGCGCGATCGTAGCTATGTGGTGGATGAGTTGAACCGGCGCATCGATCAGCTGTGTCGGGAGAACGACATCAATATTGCTTTCAATCAGTTGGAGGTCTATCTGCACAACCCGCAGGGTAATGAGGTGCAGGAGGTGAAGCGTAAGTTACCGATGGATCGACCCGACTTCCCAACGGCCTAACATGAAGGCGACGACGGCGCGCTCAGCTGAGCGCCGCCGTCGTCATTAGTGCGGGGCGTCCTGTGCGGCCAGCTTAGCCTGGTAGTCGCGTTGCACGATCGCCAAGGCAGCCAGGACGGTGTGGGCGGGTACGTCGTTGCTCTCCAACAGATAGATCAGATCGACGGCCAATTTGACTTCGTCGCTCTCCAGCTCCAGTGACATAGTGTTCCTTATGATCGGATCTTGCGATAGATAAAGAGTAATAGCATCGCCCCGATGACCGAGACGATCAGGCTTTTCAGGCTAAAACCGGCCGCCACATCCAGATGAAAGATGAGATTACCGAGATAGCCGCCGAGTAGGGCACCGGCGATGCCCAGTGCGACAGTCATGATAAAGCCACCGCCATCCCGTCCCGGCATCAGCCATTTCGCCAGCATGCCGACGATCAACCCCAGAACAATCCACGCGATGATACCCATGGTCAATGTCTCGCTTATGGGCCGAACCCCTGCTCGGCCATCGCTTCCAGTATAGCTAAGGCGTACGCATCAGCTTAGGCCGCGTTCACGCCGCTCGATGGCTTTTTCGATCCGGCGCAACGCTTGGCGGCAGCGTTGGAGGCGCCCCTCTAACGCCGCCAGCTCACGTTGTATCTGCTGCTGTTGTGCCAGGGTTTGGCAGTTCGCCAGGCGCCACTCGCGTTCGCGTATCATTGCTTGCAGGCGGCGTTCATAGTCTTGATGACGGGCCAACTCCTGGTAGGGGTCGCCGCCCGCGGACGCCGGTTGCGGCTCGCGTTGGCGTAGGGCCTGGGTGGCCTGTTCGCGTTGTAACGCCGCCATCTGAGCCAGCAGCCGCTCGGCGAGGAAGGCGACTTGTTGACGCTGGCTGGCGGCGACGGCGCGTTGTAGGGCGGCAAAGTTCTCCTGCGTCTCGCGTAGATAATCTTTTAACCGCGTACCGTGGGTGAGAAACAGGGCGCGATCGAAGCGAGAGCGCGCGGCGGGTTGTTCGGCCAGTGGCGCCAGATCGTGCGCCAGGCGTTGTAGACGCTGCTCCAGCTGTTGGAGCATTTGTTGACTCGACATAACCTGCCCTAGATGATAGTAACCATAGCGCATGGTACTGGAGTGGCAGGGAACGGGGCAAGCGAGAGAATGAAGCGCATAGTGTTGATCGTGGTGGGGTGGTTCGCCGTCTGCTTAGGTGGGCTGGGCGTGGTATTGCCCCTTTTACCCACTACCCCGTTCTTGCTGTTGGCGGCGGCTTGCTTTGCCCGTTCATCCCCACGCTTTCATCGCTGGTTGCTGTATCGCTCCTGGTTTGGGGGGTATCTGCGTCACTGGCAACGTCATCGCGGCCTGCCTCCTGGGGCACGTTGGCGGGCACTGATCCTGTTGTTGGCAAGCTTTTCCCTCTCGCTCTGGCTGGTGGAGCATAACGGCGTGCGTCTGCTGCTGCTGGCGATCCTCGCGGCGTTGCTGATTGGGGTGTGGCGCCTGCCGGTAATTGATGCATCGCAAGAAAAGTCCCCTTAATCGCGCTAGAGTAGTTGCATTTCTTCGGCGCTTTGCATAGATTTGAGCGTTTTCGTGCGCGGGTTACCTCCCTTTTCCGAGGGCTACTGGATGCCATTCCGGGGCAGATTTGGGGGAGTTTTAGGTGGCTTGCGTTAGCCCGAACCCGGTGTTTATCAGGCAACAAGTTATGACCGCTACAGCACAACAACTCGAATTTCTGAAACAAAGCATTAAGACCATCCCTGACTATCCGAAGCCAGGCATTCTTTTCCGTGATGTTACCAGTCTGCTAGAGAAACCCGACGCCTATGCACTGAGTATCGAGCTGCTGGCGGCGCGTTATCGCGCGGCGGGGATCACCAAGGTGGTGGGCACGGAGGCCCGTGGTTTTCTGTTCGGCGCCCCGGTCGCGCTGGCGCTGGGCGTCGGCTTCGTGCCGGTGCGTAAGCCCGGCAAGCTACCGCGTGCAACGCTGGCGGAAAGCTATGCGTTGGAGTACGGCACCGATACCCTGGAGATCCACCAGGATGCCATCGAGGCTCATGATCGCGTGTTGATGGTCGATGATCTGCTGGCGACCGGCGGGACCATCGAAGCGACGACTCGGTTGATCCGTCGCCTGGGCGGGATCGTTCACGACGCCGCCTTCATCATCGACTTGCCCGCGCTAGGGGGCGAGGCGCGTCTGGAAGCGATGGAGATCAACTGCTACAGCCTGGTCTCTTTCGACGGTCATTGATCGATCGCGTCTGACGACGGTGTCCCCCCGCGTGGGGCGCGCGCTGTACTCTGAGCCACCGCATTAGCGGTGGCTCAGCCATTTCTGGCGCGGGAATAAAGTCATGGGCATTGCGGCAACTACTGTTACAATGATCAGATAATCAGGCCGGACGGGCGCGTTGCTCGCCGGCGACTATGATGCTGAGCACGCTGGTCATCCCCCGGATGGGCGGCTTAATTTTTTATTCAATCAATGACGAATCATCGATGAGCTATCAGGTTCTCGCCCGCAAGTGGCGTCCACAAACCTTTGCCGACGTCGTGGGGCAGGAGCATGTTCTGACGGCGCTGGCGAACGGGCTCTCTTTGGGCCGTATCCATCACGCCTATCTTTTCTCCGGTACCCGTGGGGTCGGTAAGACCAGTATCGCCCGCCTATTGGCGAAGGGGTTGAACTGTGAGACCGGTATTACCGCCACCCCGTGCGGTGTCTGTGATAATTGCCGGGAGATCGAGCAGGGACGCTTCGTCGATCTGCTGGAGATCGATGCCGCCTCGCGTACCAAAGTGGAGGACACGCGCGACCTGCTGGATAACGTGCAGTATGCCCCGGCGCGAGGTCGCTTCAAGGTTTACCTGATCGACGAAGTACACATGCTGTCGCGCCATAGCTTCAACGCGTTGCTTAAGACGTTGGAGGAGCCGCCGCCACACGTGAAGTTCCTGCTGGCCACCACCGATCCACAAAAACTACCGGTGACCATCCTCTCCCGTTGTCTGCAGTTTCATCTGCGTGCGCTGGATCATGAGCAGATCCGCGCGCAGTTGGCGAAGATCGCCCAGGCCGAGTCGCTGGCCGCCGACGCGCGGGCGCTGCAACTGCTGGCGCGCGCCGCCGAAGGCAGTATGCGCGATGCACTGAGTCTGATGGATCAGGCCATCGCCATGGGGCAGGGGCAGATTACGGCCGATGCGGTCAGCCAGATGCTCGGCACCTTGGACGATGAGCAACCGTTGGCGCTGATCGAGGCGTTGACCGCCGCCGATGGCGCCTTGGTGATGGAGCGTGTGGAGCAGGCCGCCGGGCGTGGCGTCGATTGGGAAAATCTGCTGCTGGAGATGCTGACGCTGTTGCATCGGGTGGCGATGTTGCAGCTACTGCCTAGCGCCTTAGACAGTCAGTATGCCGCCGTTGAATCCCGTCTGCGCGAGCTGGCGCGTCTGCTGCCACCGGCGGATCTGCAGCTGTTTTATCAGATTATGCTCAATGGTCGTAAAGAGCTGGCCTATGCGCCGGATCGGCGCATGGGTGTCGAAATGACGCTGCTACGCGCGCTGGCCTTTCATCCTAAGGTTGACATTGCCGAGACGGAGCATGCCTCAGCCTTTGCCGCCGAGCATAGTGTGCCGCCATTGGTCGATGTGGCGCCTCAGGGGATAGTCGCGCCTCACCGCGCTGCCGTACCCATGGCCGCGGAGCCCGCTCTCCCCGCTGCCGCGCCCCCGCAGGCGGCGCCCGCCGTACCGGACAGTACTGCCCAGCTATTACAGGCCCGTTCGCGCCTGCGGCAGAAGGCCGCCGGAGGGAGCGACGTAAAAAAGAGTGAGCCGGCGGCGCAGCAGCGTGCGCAGCCGGCCTCCTCAGCGTTGGAGCGTCTGGCCAATATCAGCGAACGTGGTCAGCAGAAGATGGCGGCCGCGGCCGAGCAGCAACCGGCTCGCAAGGAGGCGTACCGCTGGAAGGCCCAGCATCGCCCGGAGCAGGTAGAGGCGCCGAAGACGACGCCTAAAGCGTTACGTAGCGCGTTAGAACATGAGAAAACCCCTGAGCTAGCGGCGTGTCTGGCGCAAGAGTCGCTGGCGCGTGATGCGTGGGCGTTAGAGTTGAGTCGCCTCAAGTTACCTAAGTTGGTACAGCAACTGGCGTTGAATGCGTTTCGTGTGCCTTCGGCCGAGGGAAGCGTGCTTCTGCATTTACGTTCGGCCCAGCGTCATTTAAACTCCGCCTCTGCACGGCAAACGCTGGCTCAGGCACTGAGCGACCACTATGGACGCGCGGTGGAGCTGAGCATCGTGGAGGATGATGATCCCCAGCAGCGGACGCCGCTGGAGTGGCGCCAGGTGATCTACGAAGAGAAGCTGGTGCAGGCGCGTGCATCGATTGCCGCGGATGGCAATATCCAGACCTTGCGGCGCCTGTTTGACGCCGAACTGGATGACGAGAGCATCCGACCCGTTTAACCGCTGTGCCGTGATGGCACGGCCCTACGTAAAAGAGAGAACGCTATGTTTGGTAAAGGCGGACTGGGTAACCTGATGAAGCAGGCCCAGCAGATGCAGGAAAAAATGCAGAAAATGCAGGACGAGATCGCCCTGCTTGAGGTGACCGGTGAGTCCGGCGCCGGCCTGGTGAAGGTCACCATCAACGGCGCTCATAACTGCCGTCGTGTGGAGATCGATCCGAGCCTGATGGAAGACGATAAAGAGATGCTGGAAGATCTGATCGCCGCCGCGTTTAACGATGCCGCGCGCCGTATCGAAAGCGAGCAGAAAGAGCGCATGGCTTCCGTCTCCTCCGGTATGCAGCTGCCGCCGGGCTTCAAGATGCCGTTCTGATGCAGACCAGCCCGCTTCTCGAATCCCTGATGGAGGCTCTGCGGTGCCTACCCGGCGTGGGGCCCAAGTCGGCGCAGCGCATGGCCTTTCATCTGCTGCAGCGCGATCGTAGTGGGGGCATGCGCCTGGCGCAGGCCTTGACGCGCGCCATGTCGGAGATCGGTCACTGTCGCGATTGCCGTACCTTTACCGAACAGGAAATCTGTACTATCTGCGCCAACGCACGGCGGCGTGAGAATGGGCAGATCTGCGTGGTCGAGAGCCCGGCGGATATCCATGCCATCGAACAGACCGGGCAGTACTCCGGGCGTTACTTTGTGCTGATGGGGCACCTGTCACCGCTGGATGGCATTGGGCCGCAGGATATCGGTTTGGATCGGCTGGAGGAGCGGTTGGGGCAAGAGACGCTCAACGAGGTGATCCTGGCGACCAACCCGACGGTCGAAGGGGAGGCTACCGCCAATTATATCGCCGAGATGTGTGCGGCGCATGGCGTGATGGCCAGCCGCATTGCGCACGGTGTGCCGGTCGGCGGTGAACTGGAGATGGTGGATGGCACCACGCTGTCTCATTCGCTGGCCGGGCGTCACCCGGTGAGGCGTTAACCCGCTCGTTGGCGACGGGGATAGATGCGCGCTATCCCCGATTCATTTTCTCGCCCCCGCTTTTCCTCGCCATGACGGCTTTCTCGCTTTTTCCCCCTTGAAAACCTTATGCCGATCCCCATCTGTAACATAACCCATTTGATCTGCGTGTTATCGATGAGAGGTAAAAGCGAATAATGAAAGGCCAAGAAACTCGTGGCTTCCAGTCAGAGGTGAAACAGCTTCTGCACCTGATGATCCACTCACTCTACTCCAATAAAGAGATCTTCCTGCGTGAGCTTATCTCCAACGCTTCCGATGCCGCCGACAAACTGCGCTTCCGTGCGTTGTCAAACCCGGATCTGTATCAGGGTGATGGCGAGTTGCGCGTACGCATCAGCGTGGATCGCGACAACCGCACCCTGACGCTGAGCGATAACGGCATCGGCATGACGCGTGAGGAGGTGATCGAAAACCTCGGTACCATCGCCAAGTCCGGTACCAAGGCCTTCTTGGAGTCACTCGGCTCTGACCAGGCGAAAGACAGTCAGTTGATCGGCCAGTTTGGTGTCGGTTTCTACTCCGCCTTCATCGTGGCCGATAAGGTGACCGTACGCACCCGTGCCGCCGGCGCTAGCGCCGATCAGGGCGTCTTCTGGGAGTCCACCGGTGAGGGGGACTACACCATCGCGGATATCGAGAAGGCGGATCGCGGTACCGAGATCACCCTGCATCTGCGTGAGGGGGAGGAGGATTTCCTCGACGATTGGCGCCTGCGTAATATCATCGGCAAATACTCCGACCATATCGCGTTGCCGGTCGAGATCCTCAGCAGCGAAGGCGAAGAGGGTGAGAAGAAGTGGGAGAAAATCAACAAGGCACAGGCCCTGTGGACCCGCAATAAGGCCGACATCAGCGACGAAGAGTATCAAGAGTTCTATAAGCACATCGCCCACGATTTTAGCGATCCGCTGATCTGGAGCCACAACCGCGTCGAGGGTAAGCAGGAGTATACCAGCCTGCTGTATATCCCCGCCAAGGCGCCGTGGGATCTGTTCAACCGCGACCATAAGCATGGGCTGAAACTGTATGTGCAGCGCGTGTTCATCATGGATGACGCCGAGCAGTTTATGCCCAACTACCTGCGCTTCGTGCGTGGCCTGGTGGACTCCAATGATCTGCCGCTTAACGTATCGCGCGAGCTGTTGCAGGATAGCCGGATCACACAAAACCTGCGTGCCGCATTGACCAAGCGTGTGTTGCAGATGCTGGAGAAACTGGCTAAGGACGATGCCGACGCTTATCAGACCTTCTGGCAGCAGTTCGGTCAGGTGCTGAAAGAGGGGCCGGCGGAGGACTTCGCCAACCGTGAGGCGATCGCCAAGCTGCTGCGGTTCGCCTCGACCCATAACGACAATGCGCTGCAAACGGTGTCGCTGGATGACTACATCGGGCGCATGAAAGAGGGTCAGGAGAAGATCTACTACATCACCGCCGATAGTTACGCCGCCGCCGCCAATAGCCCGCACCTGGAGTTGCTGCGTAAGAAGGGTATCGAGGTCTTGCTGCTCTCCGATCGTATCGACGAATGGATGATGAGCTACCTGACGGAATACGATGCCAAGTTCTTCCAGTCCGTCAGCAAGAAAGACGAGGCGTTGGAGAAGTTGGCCGATGAAGGGGACAGCGAGGCGCAGAAAGAGGCCGACAAGGCGCTGGAACCCTTCGTTGAGCGGGTGAAAACGCTGCTGGGCGAGCGGGTGAAGGAGGTGCGTCTGACTCACCGCCTGACCGATACGCCGGCGGTCGTCAGCACCGACGGCGACGAGATGACCACGCAGATGGCTAAGCTGTTCGCCGCGGCCGGTCAGCAGGTTCCGGAAGTGAAGTATATCTTCGAGCTCAACCCTGAGCATCCGTTGGTGCAGCGCGCCGCCGAACAGCAGGAGGACGATCGTTTCGCGCAATGGATCGATCTGCTGCTGGATCAGGCATTGCTCGCCGAGCGCGGTACGCTGGAAGATCCGAACCAGTTCATCAAACGCGTCAACGCACTGTTGTTGGCCTGATCGGCGACGAAATCGTATAACAGGGCGGCCTACGGGCCGCCTTTTTTTATGGCGATGGGCTGGAAATCCGTTTTTTTCTTGCTGCTGAGCAGGATACCGGCAGTTTCACGTTTCAGCCCGCTGCCGTCGCCTTGAGCCGATGGGCGTTATAATGGTAAGGTTTAGCGTTTTTTACATCTTAAGCAATAATCTGAGAGGAATTACGCGATGCGTATCATTCTGCTGGGCGCTCCGGGCGCCGGTAAGGGCACACAGGCACAGTTCATTATGGAGAAATACGGCATCCCGCAGATCTCCACCGGTGACATGCTGCGCGCTGCGGTGAAGGCGGGTAGCGAGCTGGGCAAACAGGCTAAAGCGATCATGGATGCCGGCAAGCTGGTAACGGATGAACTGGTCATCGCGCTGGTGAAAGAGCGCATCGCCCAGGAAGATTGCCGCAACGGTTTCCTGCTCGACGGCTTCCCGCGCACCATCCCGCAGGCGGATGCGATGAAAGACGCCGGTATCAACGTCGACTATGTGCTGGAATTTGCCGTACCGGATGAGCTGATTGTCGAGCGCATCATCGGTCGTCGCGTACATCCGGGCTCTGGCCGTGTCTACCACGTCAAATTCAATCCGCCGCAGGTGGAAGGTAAGGATGATGTGACCGGTGAAGATCTGGTTACCCGTAAGGATGACCAAGAAGAGACCGTCCGTAAGCGTCTGGTTGAATACCATCAGCAGACCGCGCCGCTGATCGGCTACTATGGCCAGGAAGCGCAGGCTGGCAATACCCGCTACGTTAAGATCGACGGCACACAGAGCGTCGATAGCGTCCGTACCGAGTTGGAGAAGGTGCTGGGCTAAGGCTGCCACGCGGCAGAATAAGGCGGCCTGCGGGCCGCTTTTTTGTCGCCACGACTTAGCTATACGACCAATGCCAGCGATTGGTGGGGGCGCGCGCAGGATGCTTTACAATAGCCTTATCGACATTGCAGTCAACGAGGGCCGTATGGCGGAAAAACAAGGGGTATTACTGGTTAATCTGGGGACGCCATCGGCCGCAACGCCGGCGGCGGTGAAGCGCTATCTGGCGGAGTTTCTCAGCGACAGACGGGTGGTCGATCTGCCTGCCTGGCAGTGGCAGCCATTGCTGCATGGTCTGATCCTGCCGCGGCGCGCGCCACGTGTCGCGCGTCTCTACCAATCCATCTGGACCGAGCAGGGATCGCCCTTGCTGGTCTATAGCCAGCGTCAATGCGCTGCGTTGCAGGCTCGCCTGGGTGAGTCGATTCCCGTCGCCTTAGGGATGAGTTATGGTGAGCCATCGCTGGCGAGCGCCCTGACGGCATTGAATGAGGCCGGCGTGACGCGGCTGCTGGTGATCCCACTCTATCCCCAGTACTCCTGTTCGACCAGCGCCGCGGTATTCGATGGCGTGGCCGCCTGGATCGCGCAGCAACGGCGCATGCCGGCGCTCACCTTCGTGCGTGACTATGCCGAGCATCCGGCCTATATCGCCGCGTTGTGCCAACGTATTCGTCACAGCTTCGCCGAGCATGGCCAGCCGGATAAGCTGTTGTTCTCCTATCATGGTATCCCCCAACGCTATGCCGATGAGGGCGATGATTACCCACAGCGTTGCCGGGCGACTACGTTAGCGGTGGTGGCAGAATTGGGGCTTGCGCCTGCGCAGTATGCCATCAGCTTCCAGTCTCGCTTCGGCCGCGAACCTTGGCTGACTCCCTATACGGACGAGACGGTTGCGACCCTCGCCGGCGAGGGGGTTAAGCACCTTCAAGTGATCTGCCCGGGTTTCGCCGCCGACTGTCTGGAGACGCTGGAAGAGATCGATGAGCAGAATCGCCAGACTTTCCTTGCAGCCGGCGGGCATCAATTCTCTTATATTCCAGCGCTGAATGATGATGCATCGCAGATCGATCTGCTACAGCAATTAGTCGCGGCGTGGCTCTCACCGAGCGTCGAGTAGGATGGTCGCTGACGACGACTGAGGGAGTGTGCTATTCTTGCAGGCTCCCTTTTTCTTTTTGCCGATAACACAGATGAAATTCCCCGGTCAACGCAAGTCAAAACACTATTTCCCGGTCAACGCCCGCGATCCGCTGCTACAGAATACGCAGCACAATGAAATTGATAAAGCCTATGTGGTCGGCATCGACCAGACGCTGGTCGATATCGAGGCCAAAGTGGATGAGGCCTTCATCGCCCGTTATCACTTAAGTAAAGGACACTCGCTGGTGATCGAGGATGAGGTGGCGGAGGCGTTGTACCAAGAGCTTTGCGCCAATGACCTGATCACCCATGAGTTCGCTGGCGGCACCATCGGCAATACCCTGCATAACTACTCCGTCTTGGCTGACGACCGTTCGGTGCTGCTGGGCGTGATGTGCGAGAACGTGAAGATCGGCAGTTATGCCTACCGTTACCTGTGCAATACCTCCAGTCGTACCGATCTGGATCATCTGCAAGGGGTGAATGGTCCGATTGGCCGTTGTTTTACGCTGATCAGCGATAATGGCGAGCGCACTTTTGCCATCAGTCCGGGGATGATGAATCAGCTCCGGCCGGAGAGTATTCCCGAGTCGGTGATCGCTGGCGCCTCGGCGTTGGTATTGACCGCCTACCTGGTACGTTGCAAACCGGGTGAGCCGATGCGTGACGCGACCATGCAAGCCATCGCCTACGCCAAGAAGCATCAGGTCCCGGTGGTGTTGACCCTGGGAACGAAATACGTCATCGCCGACGATCCTCAATTCTGGCGCGATTTCCTGCGTGAACATGTCACCATCGTGGCGATGAATGAAGAGGAAGCCCTGGAGCTGACCGGATTGTCCGATCCGTTGGCGGCCTCCGATAAGGCGCTGGAGTGGGTCGATCTGGTGTTGTGTACCGCCGGGCCGGTTGGGTTGTATATGGCGGGTTATACCGAGGAAGACGGTAAGCGTAAGACCCAGCATCCGCTGCTGCCGGGGGTGATCCCGGAGTTCAATCTGTATGAGTTCAGCCGGGCGATGCGCCGTAGCATGTGCGAGTCGCCATGCCGCATTTACTCCCATATTGCTCCCTATATGGGCGGGCCAGAGAAGATCATGAATACCAACGGTGCCGGGGATGGTGCGCTTTCCGCGTTGTTGCATGATATTGCGGCGAACGAGTTCCACCGTACCAACGTACCGAACTCCAGTAAGCATCAGCGCAGCTATCTGACCTATTCATCACTGGCGCAGGTGTGTAAATATGCTAACCGTGTTAGCTACCAAGTACTCAATCAACACTCGCCGCGCCTGACGCGTGGCTTGCCCGAGCGCGAAGATAGCCTGGAAGAGTCTTACTGGGAACGCTAAGAGAATGCTCCGTTATGGAGTGATGGAGCGAGAATAACGACAGACGCCGGCTTATTGCCGGCGTTTTTTATCGTCTATCTTCAATAGAAGGGCCGGCTTGTATGATCTCTTTGGGGAACGGGCTTCTCCGATAACGCAAGGGAGAGCGGTAACGCGATTTGGTCAAGAATTGCGTAAAAATGGTCAATGATCAACCATTTCTCTAACCGGAATACACCTTTTCACTTTCTGCAACGTGAGATTTAGCGCATATTCGACTGCTTACTAATAAGTCATACAATATAAAAATCAACTATAAAACAAAAAGATAGGAGATGTGTTCGCGTGAATTAAAATGCGCCTTAACCGCATACCATAAAAATCAATCAAATTAAAATTAGTTATCTATTTTATCGATTTTACTGTCTATCAGGTGACAATTAACCTTTGTGCAAGATTTATCATTTAATTAATTTAGTATTAAGAAATTACGCTTAACTACGGCTACGGGTATATAAAATAGTGAGTAATAAGTAGTGTCTTAATCCGCCATCTCTATATAGGGAAGTCGGGCTATTTAATTTTTATAAAAGAAACTAGCTACACCGCCTGATTTCCTCTCTATCGATAACGTGTGATTTATTAATCGTGGAGCCCTATGGCTACACTCGTAATATTTTATACGAGAAGTTCGTTCATCCTCATTCCGTACAGCAGGTGTGCGTGGATGTTTTATTCTATAAATGGAGTGCCAGCATGAAAAAGATTTTACTGCCTGTTATGGCCCTGAGCGCTAGCGTGATGAGTGGTCAGGTCAGCGCCGCCAACGGTACTGTTAATTTTACCGGTGAAATCATTAACTCTACTTGTCAGGTGAGTGGTGATTCAAAAAATATCGACGTATACCTGGGCAAGTATCCGACCTCCGCGTTTAAGGCGATCGGTGATAAATCTGCCTCTAAGGCCTTCCAGATTAACCTGGAACAGTGTGAGCCGGGGACTTATACCGTGCGTTTCGACGGTAACACCGTCGCAGGGCATCCCGATTTGCTGGCGGTCAGTGGTGACGGTTCTACCGCCGCGGCACAAGGGCTCGGTATCGAGATCACCGATATTAATGGTAAGCATTTTGCCATTGCTAACAAGGCGACAGGTGAGGAACCGACGGTGAAAGTTGTTGGTGATAAGAAGGCTGTCTTCAATTTGCAAGCGCGTTATCGCTCTTACGCCGATACGGTTACCGCCGGTCTGGCTAACGCGACCAGCCCGTTCACCATCGAATATAAATAATCATTTATTGTCATACGAGGCCAAGGAAGGTCTGTATAAGGAATAAAATGAAGAAATTAATTGCCGCATTATTGCTGACTTGGGCTTGTAGCGCCCAGGCCGGTATTCAGGTCGATGCCACTCGTGTGATTTATAATGGCGGAGAAAAATCTGCATCGTTGCCGATCCATAATGACAGTCAAGATGCCTACATGGTGCAAACTTGGCTGGATCAAGGTGATAGCAGTAAGGCCAGCAGTAAATTACCGATGGTGGTGGTTCCACCGATCGTAAAACTGGATGCGCAAAAATCGGCAATATTACGCTTCATCTATTCCGGTCAGGGTTTTCCGCAAGATAAAGAAACATTGCTATGGGTGAATGTGCAGGAGATTCCGCCCGCACCCAAACAAGACAATGTATTACAGGTTGCGGTGCGTACGCGCATTAAATTGTTCTACCGCCCCAGTGGCTTGAATACCACCTTGCCTCAACAGGTACAGCAACTGCGCTGGCAGAAGTCAGGTAATCAGCTGGTGGCGATTAACCCGGGACCCTTGCATATCACTTTCGGCACTATTCACCTGCAAGGCAGTAACGGTAAGCCTATCGATATCGAAGCCAACATGGTGGATCCACATGGCCGTTTGGCCATTGCTATTCCAGCAGGAGTGCACATCGGAAATACGATCTCTTTTAGCTATATCAATGATTTTGGGGGTCGTAGCGAAGTTAAAAACGCGTCTGTTCAGTGATAAAAAGGGGTGGAGTAGTGCAACAGAAACAGCTAAGACAACAGAGGACGGATGTGGCGCGCTGGGTGCGTCTGGCCATCTCTGCCAGTACGTTGTCGTTGCTGTGTAGCGCGACGGCGCGTGCCGAGTTCAACATGTCTTTCGTTCATGGCAGCGAGAATATTGATGCCGCTCAGGCCGTTGCCGAGGGCAATGCCTTGCCACCGGGAAAATATCCTTTTGCCATCTATCTGAACAAACAGCAGGTCGATAATAAGGACGTACGTTTCGTCGCCAAGGCGGGAGGCGCGAGCCAACCCTGCCTGACGGTCGAGGATCTGCTTAACTATGGCGTTAAACTGCCGGATTCGTTAAAACCGGGCAGCTGCGTCGACGTCTCGGCGACACTGCCGGGCGCGAGTGTGTCGTTCGATCCGGCGATTCAACAGATCGATCTCTCTATACCGCAGGTACTGTTAGCCGAACAGGCGCGTGGGGCCATTTCACATACCTTGTACGATCAGGGGATCAACGCCGCCTTCAGCAACTACAACCTGAATTATAACCGTAACGCGAATCATAATCCGGGTGGCGAGAACAGCGAGTATACCTTTCTGGCTTTGAATAATGGTCTCAACCTGTGGAACTGGCGTCTGCGTAATAACATGACGATGAATAAAGTCAGTGGCCAGTCGACGCAGTGGGACAATATCGCTACGTGGGCGGAGACCGATATTCCCGCGTGGCGTAGCCGCTTGGAATTGGGCCAGGCGAGTACCAACAACACGGTGTTTAATAGTATCCAGTTTCGTGGCGCCCAACTTTCCAGCGTCGATGATATGTTGCCCGAAAGCCTACGCGGTTATGCGCCGGTGGTACGCGGCGTGGCGGCGACTAACGCGCGTGTGGAGATTCGCCAGAACGGCTACGTCATTTATAGCACTAACGTGGCGCCAGGCCCCTTTGAGATCCGTGATATCTATCCACACTCTAATAACGGCGATCTTCAGGTCACGGTAAACGAGGCGGATGGTACGCGTAAGCATTTCACCGTGTCCTACTCCTCGGTAGCGAATATGTTGCGTGAGGGGATCTGGAACTATCAGGTGACGGCGGGGCGCTACCAAAATGGCAGTACGACCTATACACCGAGTTTTCTGCAAGGAACCGTCGCGCGTGGTATGGCCTATGGTTTGACGCCCTATGGTGGGGTGCTCGTGGGACAAAACTACCGTTCTGCGGCTCTCGGCATCGCGAAAAACATGGGGGAGTGGGGGGCGATCTCTTTCGATGCGGCCTATTCCGATACCGCGTTAGCGAACGGCGATCGGGCTCGTGGGCAAAGCTATCGCTTCCTTTATTCTAAGTCCCTCAACCAGTTGGGAACCAACGTACAGCTGGCGGGTTACCGCTACGCTACCTCTGGCTATTATGACTTCTCCGATGCGGTAGAGGAGCGTAGTCGTTGGCGCCAGGGGATCTACGAGAACAGTTATTACGATCCGAGCAAGCCACAGACGGGGATCGCCGATCTGGACAGCCGTAACCAGCATCGGGTGTACACCACGCGCTATGCCAACAAGCGGGAGCGGTTAGATGTCTCCATTAACCAGCAGCTGTGGCAGGGGGCAATGCTGTACGCCAATATTAGTAGCCAGACTTACTGGGGCGGCGGTGGTCGCGATCGTACCATCCAGTTGGGGTATAACGATGCGTTCCGTAGCATCAGCTATGGGCTCTATCTTCAGGATACGCGCAGCCAGTACGGTTATGCCGATCGCAGCATCAACCTCTCCGTCTCTATTCCCTTGAGCTGGGGACGTGACAATCGCTCAGTCTCGCTGAACTTCAGCGGCGCGCATAGCCGCCAGGGGGGCGACAGCTATAACGCCGGCATCAGTGGTACGTTGTTGGATGATCAGCGCATGAGTTACTCCGTGACCACCGGTCACAGTGAGTCGGGCGGCCAGAGCAGTGCGTTGAATCTGAATTATCACGGCGCTTACGGCAACCTGGACGGCAGCTATAGCTATAGCAACAGCTACAACCAGGTGGGGTTAGGCGCGTCCGGCGGGGTATTGCTCCACGCCGGTGGCGTCACTCTGTCGCAACCGTTGCAGAACACGATAATTTTGGTCGAAGCGAAACATGCTCATGGCGTGCGTGTCGACAACCAGAGTGGGGTAAGCATCGATCCCTTTGGTTACGCCGTGGTCCCGTCGGCGACGCCTTACCGCTTCAATGCCGTGTCGTTGCATACCCAAGACTTCCAACCGGGTTTGGATGTGCCGGTCGCCAGTAAACAGGTGGTACCGACGGAGAAAGCGATCGTGCGGGTACGCTTCGATACCTTCTACGGCGTGAGTCTGTTAATTCATAGTCGCCTGGCGCAGGGGGGCTATCCGGCGGTGGGGGCCAGCGTCTTCAACCAGCAGGGGCGCAATAGCGGTACGGTTGGCATGAATGGTGATTTGTATGTTTCCGGTGTCCAGCCGGGTGAAAAGCTGACCCTCCGTTGGGGGAACCAACCGGATCAGCAGTGCGTATTACCGTTGCCGCATGATCTCCCCCCACAGGGGAAAACGGCCGGTTACCAAGAATTAACCCTTTCCTGTCAGACTCAGTAAGGTGACAGTATGACGATAACGATAACCGTGAGACGGTTCCTGCTGTTGGCTCTGGTGATCTTCATGGGGCTAATTTTTAGCCGCCAGGCCTCCGCGCTCTCCTGTCGTGAGGGAAGCAATGCCTGGAGCCGTTATCCGATCGGTGATATTACCCAACTGATTGATATCGGCCAGCCGATCATTCTATCGGCATCCGATTTTAGCGCGGGTAACCTGATTTGGCGCTCGCGGAACTTCACGACGACCCTGACTTGCTGGGATAACTGGAATACGGGGCGAGGGGAGCATGCTTATATCTACTGGAATCCACGTAGTGCCTTCGGTAATTTGCATCGCTCCTTGGCGATCGGTGTATCGATTAACGGGATCGACTATGACAACGTTAACCTGCGGCAGAGCGGTAATCGGCCGAGTGGGCCAGATCTGGGTGAAGGGACTTCGACCGACAGTTGGGGATATGCCCGGCCACGTACGTTAACCGTCAGCTATTCGGTCTATATCAAGGCGACCGGCCTCCCTCCGCCACCAGGGGATTTCCCCGCGTTGGGATTGCCGTCGCTGTTTCAGGTGGATGGTGTTGGGGGGCTGGATGCGCGTCCCAATGGGAACTTCAATGCTTACATCTCCGGTTTGGATAAGATCCGGGTGATCCACTGCAACCCGCAGATTAATGTGCAAACCAACGGCGGCAATAGCATCAACTTTGGTACGCTCAGCGCCGCCAAGGCACGCCCAGGGGTGATCGCCGCTCAGCAGCCCTTTACCATTACGGCGAAATTGCTGGGTGGCCAGTGCGGCGGCCAGCAGTTGCAGGCGAGCTTCAGTACCCTGAAGCCGGATGTCAGCGATCGCACGTTGATCCTGCCTGATACCGATCCTGGCGTGGGGATCTTTCTGAGTAAGGCGAGTGATCCCTCGCAGCCGATTCCGCTGCAGACCAATGTCGACTTCGGCCGGAAGTTACACGACAAGCAGCATGAAGTCAGTGAGAACTTCGTTGCCAATCTGAAGTGGCTGACCGACCGACCTAAGGCCGGTAAGTTCCACGCGACGGCCAACGTCGATATTACCTTCAAATAATCGCTAGCGGCGCCCCCGTGCGCCGCTAGCTTGTTCACCTCCTCTTCTCGCGTCTGTCTCCGTACTGACCCGCGGTGTATACCCAATCGCCTATTAAGTGATACTCATCACAATAACTGACTGATATATCGGCATAAGCGTGGCTTAACTCAGGTTAAAATAGCGGCGTTTGCTATCTTATTCCTGTTCGTAGGCAGTCAGGCATGGATGGCTCGTTATCGCGACAAGGAGAGATGGCAATGAGAGTAACTTATCGGGGGGTAGCCTGTGCCGTGGCGCTGACACTGGCGATGGCGCCGGGCTGGTCGTTGGCGTGGGAAAAAGATAAAACCTATAACCTGACAATACTACACACGAATGACCATCACGGTCATTTCTGGCAGAACGACCAGGAGGAGTATGGCCTGGCGGCACAGAAGACCTTGGTCGATCGGCTGCGCGCCGAGATTGCCGCCAAGGGGGGCTCGGTGCTGCTGCTGTCTGGTGGTGATATCAATACCGGGGTGCCGGAGTCCGACTTGCAGGACGCTGAACCCGATTTTCGTGGTATGAATCTGGTGGGCTATGATGCCATGGCCATCGGTAACCATGAGTTCGACAATCCGCTGAGTGTCTTGCGCCAGCAGCAGAAGTGGGCCACGTTCCCCCTGTTATCGGCCAATATTTATGCCCAGGACAGCGGTAAGCGCCTGTTCCAGCCCTATCAGATGTTCGATCGTCAGGGGATCCGCATCGCGGTGATCGGCCTGACCACCGATGATACGGCCAAGATCGGTAACCCGGAGTACCTGGAGAATATCGAGTTCCGGCCACCGGCGGCAGAAGCGCGCCAACTGGTGGAGCAATTACGCGCTCAGCAGAAGCCCGATGTGGTGATCGCCGCGACGCATATGGGCCATTATGACAACGGTGCCCATGGCTCGAACGCGCCCGGCGACGTGGAGATGGCGCGCGCCCTGCCGGAGGGATATCTGGATATGATTGTCGGCGGCCACTCCCAGGATCCGGTGTGTATGGCGGCGGAGAATCGCAAGCAGAGCGATTATGTGCCGGGCACGCCCTGCGCGCCAGATCGGCAGAACGGCACCTGGATCGTCCAGGCACATGAGTGGGGGAAATATGTCGGCCGGGCCGATTTCACCTTCCGTAACGGTGAGCTGACCCTACAACATTATCAATTGATCCCCGTCAACCTGAACCGGCAAGAGAAACAGGCCGATGGAACCAAGCAGCGTATCTATTATACCGAACAGATCCCGCAGGATACGGCGATGCTGCAGTTGTTAACCCCGTTCCAGGAGCAGGGACAGGCCGCCTTAGGGGTAAAGATCGGGCGTGTTGAGGGGCGTCTGGAAGGCGATCGCAGTAAGGTGCGTTTCGAGCAGACGAATATGGGGCATCTACTGTTGGCGGCGCAGATGGAGCGGACGCAAGCCGATCTGGGCGTGATGAGCGGCGGCGGCGTACGTGATTCCATGGCTGGCGGTGACATCAGCTATAAGGATGTCCTTAAGGTGCAGCCGTTTGGTAACACCGTGGCGTATGTTGATATGACAGGCGCCGAGCTGGAGAAATATCTGGGCATGGTGGCGAACAAGAAGCCCAACTCCGGTGCCTATGCTCAGTTTGCCAATGTCAGTCTGATCGCCGATGGCAAGCAGGGCGTTAGCCAGGTGAAGATCAAAGGACAGCCGCTGGCCGCCGATAAGACCTACCGTCTGGCATTGCTCAGTTTTAACGCCAGTGGTGGCGACGACTACCCTAACGTTACTCAGCATCCTGCTTACGTGAATACCGGGTTCGTCGATGCCGAAGTGTTGAAGGATTACATCCAGCGTCACTCGCCGATTAAGGCGGCCGACTACCAGCCGCAAGGCGAGATCGTCTACCGCGATTAAGCTGGGTTAGCTTACGCCATTCACGGCGGTGTTAATTACGTTAACGGCATGCCAGGCATGCCGTTTTTTTATCACCGGTGGGGTTGCGTTTAGGCCGCGTCACGCTTGGCGATATCGGCAAAGGTGGCCTGCAAGAGCGCGGCCAGATCCGCGGCGGCCAACTCGATGTCTAGCCCACGCTTACCGCCGGAGACGAAGATCGTATCGAACAGGCGGGCACCCTCATCGATCACCGTCGGCAGGCGTTTCTTCTGCCCGAGCGGACTGATACCGCCGACCAGGTAGCCGGTGACGCGTTGCGCCAGTTGCGGATCGGCCATGTCGACTTTCTTGGCGCCGAGCGCCTTGGCGACCTTCTTCAGATCGAGCTGTCCGGCCACGGGGGTGACCGCAACGGCCAGCTTCTTACTGTCGCCGTTTAAGGCGACCAGCAGTGTCTTGTAGACGCGATCGGCGCTGAGCCCCAGCTTACGTACCACTTCATCGCCAAAGTTCGTTTCGTGAGGATCATGCTCATAGGCATGCAGGGTGAAAGTGATTTTGTTTTTTTCTAATAAGAGAACGGCAGGCGTCATCGCTACAACCTCATGATATATTTTTTAGCATTATATATCATACAAAACGCGGAGTGCTCCCCCCGCGTATCGTACTGGTTGAAAAAGTATACGAGGTTAACAATCAGGCCGATAACGGTTGCCAGTGGCGCACGACGGTTGTTACCCTATAGAGACAACAGACTCGCCGTTAGGCGAGTCTGCATAATAATAAGATGTTGAATTCCTCTTTGACTGGCCAATAGTGATATTGGCCTTTTTTTATCTCTCTGGCGGCGGATTCCGCTGCGCAACATGCATTATGCCACCAGGCTGATAATCAATACGATGATCAGACCGACCACGGAGTTGACCAGCTCCAGCAAGCCCCAGGTTTTCAGCGTGTCTTTCACCGAGAGATCGAAGTACCCCTTGAACAGCCAGAATGAGGCATCGTTGATGTGGGTGAGGGTATTGGAGCCGGCGGCGGTCGCGAGGACGAGCAGCGCCGGGTTAACGCCGACCAGTTGTCCCGTCGCCGGGTCGAGGATCGCCGCGCTGATGATCCCTGCCGCCGTCATGGCGGAGACCACACCTTGGCCCGTCGCCAGACGAATCAATACGGTGATTAACCAAGCCATGATGTAGGGGGAGACGTTACCGTGGGACATGAGCATGCCGATGGTATCGCCGATGCCGGTATCGATGATGGTCTGTTTTAGCACGCCGCCCGCACCGATGATCAAGATCACCATCGCGATGCTCTTCACCGCATTCTCAAAAGCATTCATCACCCATTGCATGTCGTGTCCGCGCGCGGTGCCGAACAGGACAAAGGCTACCAGCATGGCGATCAGCATGGCGATGGGTGAGGAGCCGAGGAAGTTCACGATCTCCCAGAGGCGGGTTCCTTTCACCAACCACACATTGGCGATGGTGGTGGAGATCATGATGATCGCCGGGATCAGCGGTACCAGGATCGAGACGCCGAAGGAGGGCAGGTTCGTGCGGTCAACGGGGACGTCGGCCTTGAGAAACTCCGGTGTTGGCCGCTCCAGGTTGCCGAGGAATTTCGGCAGGATGATCCCGGCGCAGATCACGCTGGGGATGGTGACCAGAATACCATACAGATAGACCATACCCATGTCCGCGCCATAGGCGTTAACCAGCGCCACTGGACCGGGTTGCGGCGGAAACAACGAGTGCGCCGTCGTGGCCGCCGCGACGGCCGGGATCGCGAGTTTCAGAAAGGGGATCTTCGCCTCCGCCGCGATCACGATCACCAGCGGTGCCAGCATGATAAAGGCCACCTCATAGAACATCGCCAAGCCAAAGATCAGGCCGATGATGATCACCGACAGTTGTACGTAGCGTAGCCCAAGGCGCGCCAGCAGCGTATGGGCGATCTGGTGGGCCGCACCGGAATCGACCATCAGCTTACCGATGACGGCGCCGAAGACGACGATGATCGCCAATTCGCCCAGCGTGCTGCCGAAGCCGGATTTCATGGTATGTAACAACGCCATGAGATCCATACCGGCCAACATCCCGACGGACAGCGCGGCGAGCAACAACGCGACCATGGAGTTGATGCGGAATTTGAGGTTGAGCACCAGCATTAAACCAATGCCGAAGACGACCCATAATATATTTAATATGTGCATTAAATCCCTGCCTTTAATTTACCTGCTTTTAAATTGGTGGCTATGCTAACGTTATTTGGTTGACCAATAAAGCGATGCTTGTCACACCAATTTATGCACTTATCATGAAACTTCATCATCGCTCCCCTATTTCACGAAATAGGACGTTACTTCGCTATGTGCATAATTCAATTAAATATTAAATTGATTAATCTTTCTGTTTTAGTTTAGGGTTAACTTGTTTTTTCTGTCTGGGTGCTATTTATTATTCAACGCACGAGAGTATATAAATTCTTTATAGCAACCTGACTATGAATGGTTAAACCAAATTAGTTGTTATTGGTTGACCAATGATGGAGAGAAAGATTAGGACACGGCACCGTGTTGTGGCCTGGCTGGCCGAGCACCGCCAGATCTTGGCGGTATCGGTTAAGAAAGACGCGCTGGCCATCAAGTTAGCCATGTGGCAACCGCGGGAAAACGTCAAGCCGCGTCCCGGAGTTTTCTCCGATGTTGATGCGATCGACGTCGATGGCTATTTGTTCGACGCCTGACGGTTAGATCGGCTCAGCGTCTGAATGTCGCTCGTCATGTCGCCGGTACGGGTGATAAGCCGCCCGGCACAAGCTTTGCTGCCGGTTGGGGGCGTAGGTGACGTCTTATCTCGCAACCTCGTCGGCGGCCAGCAACTCGGGTAACCCTTGCGGGCCGAAGAGATGCAGGGCGCCGACGGCTACCACATAGTCACCGGGGGGGAGGGTGCGTAGCTGTTGACACCAAGCGCGGTTACGCTGAGCCATTAAAACATCGGCCAGATCTGGGCAGAAGGTCATCGGCAGCGGCGTTTGCAGCGCCGGGGGCGGCGTTAGCCACCAGCCGATCAGGGTTTGCAGTAGACGCGCGTTGTTCTGCCAGTGGGTCAGGGTGTCATCCAGCAGATCGCGTCCTTGATGCGGTAAGCGATGCAGCATTGCTAATTGGCTCTGTGCCCCTTCCAGTTCGATGATCGGGCGGGTGGCGCGTTGTGCCTCGAGCAGCAGTTGGTAATCGATACCGAACTCACCGTTTAATCCTAGCTGTTGCGCCTGTTGCGCTTGGAGCAGTAGCGCACAGCGCCATAGGGGAAAGCGATCCAGCTGACTCGCATCCAGCCCGGTCTCTCGACAGCGGCGCAGTAGCGCGTCATAGCGTGCCGCATCGAGGCGTTGCGCCAACGAGAGGGATTGCGCTTCGCTGGTGATCGCGCTGTCGGCGCGGGTAATATCTGCCTCGACGATCAGCGCCTGGGCCTGCGCGACGCGCTGCAATAGTGCGGCCGGTAGCGGTGACATCGCCGCGTTGCCCATGTGAATGCTAGCGACCAGATGCAGCCGAATAGCGCCGGGCAAGGTGACATCACAGGCCGGATAGGGGTAGCGTGGGGCAGACAGCAGCCCGAAACGGACCGCCAGACGCCGTAGTCGGTGGAACATGGTGCCTCCGGCAAGGAGCTGCCACATGGAGCGGGCAGCGTTACAGGCTATGCTAATTATTTCATGCTACCTGATGAAGGAAAAAAAGCACCGGATTCCGGTGCTTTTTATCTTCGTGCGGCATGTCGGCATGCTTACCCTTTCGGGGTGAAGCGCAGCAGACGGTTGGCGTTGCTCACGACGGTAATGGAGGAGAGCGCCATGGCGGCTCCGGCTACCACCGGGCTGAGCAGGGTACCGGTCAGCGGGTAGAGTACCCCCGCGGCGATCGGAATACCGAGGGTATTGTAGACGAACGCCCCCAGCAGGTTCTGCTTCATGTTGCGCAGCGTCGCCCGTGACAGCGCCACCGCATCGGCCACGCCAGACAGACTATGACGCATCAGGGTGATGGCCGCCGTTTCGATGGCGATATCACTCCCGCCGCCCATGGCGATCCCAACGTCAGCCTGAGCCAGCGCCGGCGCGTCGTTGATGCCATCGCCGATCATCGCCACCTTATGGCCGTCGCGTTGTAGCGTCTTGATCGCCTCGGCCTTACCTTCTGGCAGTACGCCGGCGATCACCTGGTCGATCCCCGCCTCGCGGGCGATGGCCTGGGCGGTGATCGGGTTATCCCCCGTCAACATCACCAGGCGATAGCCCATGCCGTGCAGGCGTTGCAGGGCGGCGACGCTGTCGCTCCGCAGCGGGTCGCGGATGGCGAGTAGGGCGGTGGCCTGGCCGTCGACGGCCAAGAGGACCGGCGTCGCACCTTGCCCCGCCTGCTGCTCCAGCAGGCGCTCCAAGGCGGTGATGTCGATGCCCTGCTCTTGCATCAGCGCGGCGTTGCCCAGCAGCAGGGTATGTCCCTCAGCCTCGCCACTGACACCCAGTCCGCGCAGGGTACGGAACTGACTGACTTCCGGTAGCGTTTCTCCGGCGGCGCGTTCGGTGATCGCACGCGCCAAGGGGTGGTTCGAGCCGCTCTCTAACGCGGCGGCCCAACGCAGTACCTGCGCCTCGCTGTGCCCCAATAAGGTCTCGATGGCGACCACCTTTGGCATCCCTTCCGTCAGCGTCCCGGTCTTATCGAACACCAGGGTGTCCAGTTCGCTGGCGTGTTGCAGCGCGTCGGCATCTCGCACCAATACTCCCAGTTCGGCGGCGCGGCCAACCCCAGAGATAATCGACATCGGCGTCGCCAGGCCCAGGGCGCATGGACAGGCGATGATCAATACCGTCGTCGCCACCACCAGGGTGTAAATCAGTTGCGGCGCCGGACCGAAGAAGTACCAGATCAGTCCGCTGAACACGGCGATGGCGACCACCGTCGGTACGAATACCGCCGAGATGCGATCCGCCAACTGGCCGATGGCCGGTTTACTGCTCTGCGCTTGCCGCACCAGCTTAATGATGCGCGCCAGGGTCGTTTGGCTCCCGATGGCGGCGGCGCGGAACAATACGCTGCCGTCGGTGACCACGGTACCGGCATGCACCCGATCGCCGGGGCCTTTCTGTTGGGCGATCGGTTCGCCGGTCAACATGGCCTCGTCAAGCCATATCTCGCCGGAGAGGATCTCCCCGTCGACCGGCACGCGATCGCCGGTGACCAGACGCAGGGTCATACCCAGCTGTACCTCGGCCAGCGGCACGCTCTTCTCGCCCTCATCGGTGACGAGGCGTGCGGTCGGTGGTGTCAGATCCAGCAGGCGCTCCAGCGCGCTGGAGGAGCGCTGACGCGCCCGCGCCTCCATGGCGTGACCCAGGTTGATCAGACCGATGATCATCGCGCTGGCCTCGTAGTAGAGGTGGCGCGCCTCCGGCGGAAAGATCTCGGGCCACAGGTTGACGCTGATGGAGTAGAGCCAGGCGGCGCCAGTGCCCAGCGCCACTAAGGTATCCATGGTGGCGCTGCCATTCATCAGGCTACGCCACGCGTTACGGTAGAAGTGGCCGCCCGCGCCGATCATCACCGCCAGCGTCACCAGGCCGACGATCAGCCAAGGCGTGCGACTCTGCTCGGTCAGCGTCATCGAGCCGCCGAACAGCCCCCAGGCCATCAGTGGCAGACCTACCCCCAGGGCGATGGCGGCCTGCCAGCGGAAGGCGCGTACCGCCTTTTGGGCACTCTCATGCTGACGGGCGCGGCGCACGCTCTCATCCTGGATCACCTCGGCGCCGTATCCCGCCTTCTGCACCGCCTCGACCAATGCCTGCGGCGAGCTGTGTCCGCTGACCAACGCGCTACGCTCGGCCAGATTGACGCGGGCATGCTCGACCCCAGGAACCGCCTGCAGGGCGTTTTGCACCTTCAGCACACAGCTGGCGCAACTCATGCCCTCCAGCAGCAGCTGAACACTGTCATCATCGTCGCCGCTCGCCTGAGGCGCCGCGACGACGGAGGTGGCCGGAGTGGATTGCGGAGCCGCTGCCGAGGTTTCCGGCATTACTGTATCAGTACGGGGCAGCGGCTCAGATTTTGGGTGTGACCCCTCCTCCATGAGCTGAGCCTGGTAGCCGGCCTGTTGCACGGCGGCGACCAGAGCCTTACTGTCGGCCTGGCCGTAGACATCGGCTTGCGTCAACGTCACCATGACGGCGTCGACGCCCGCGACTGCCTCCAACGCCTTGGTGACGCTGGCGACGCAGTGACCGCAGCTCAGTTCGCTCAGCGCCAGGCGTTGCGTCGGTTGGGTGGCGAGTGTGGCCTGGTAGCCGGCCTGCTCGACGGTGGCGATGATCGCGGCGGCGTCGGCGCTACCGCTAACCTTGGCGTAACGCGGGGTGGCGACGATGGCTTGCTCCACATCGGGGCGTGCCTCTAACGCGTTTTTGACTTTCTTGGCGCAGTTCATGCAGGAGAGACCCTGCAAGGCGAATAATTGTGTCTGTGACATGATATAAACCTCTCTCGCGAAGGATTCGTCAACGATGCGGCCAGGCCGCTTAGGGTTTGGCGTAGTTCTCAATTGCGTTTAAGCTTAAACCTTCCTGCAAGGTTAAGGTCAAGGGGAAGGGATGAATATTAGCGAAGTGGCGAAAAAAACCGGTCTGAGTAGCAAGGCGATCCGTTTTTATGAAGAGAAGGGCTTGGTTACCGCACCGCTACGTGGGGAGAATGGCTACCGCCGTTATGCGGCGCGGCATCTGGAGGAGCTGACGCTATTGCGCCAGGCGCGTCAGGTCGGCTTTACCCTGGAGGAGTGCCGTGAGCTGGTGGCCTTGTTTCACGATGAACACCGCCATAGCGCACAGGTCAAGCAGCGTACCCTGCAGAAAGTCGCGGAGATCGAGCAACATATTCGTGATCTCCAAGCGATGCGTGACCGTCTGGCGGCATTGGCTCAGGCCTGCCCCGGTGATGACAGCGCCGATTGCCCGATCATCAATGGCCTGGCGGGTTGCCATCATCGCTCCGGGGGCAGGGAATAACCTCGAGGGTGATGCCACTGACGGCCTGTACTTGCACACACTGCCCCGCCGGGAGATCCTGTTGGCAGGTGATGCGCCAACTGCTGTCGCCCAGGCGCAAGCGACCATGGCCGTTGACCAGCGGTTGCTCTAGCGTCGCGCGTTGGCCGATCAATTGGCGCCCGCGTTGATTCAGGGCGCTATCCTGCGCCTCCTCGCGCCCACTATGTCGTTGCCAGCGCCACCAGAGTAGGGCGCTGATCACCGTCAATAGCGCAAACAGGGAGAGTTGCGTCTCCCACCCAAACGGCCACAGCCAATGCAACAGGCCGACCAGTAGGGCGGCGCAGCCGCTCCACAGGGCATAGCCACCGGCGCCGAGTAACTCGGCGGCCAGCAACAGGCCGCCCAGCGTCAACCATAGACCGTGCGGGTTGGCGAATAGATAGGCCATCATGGCCGACAATCCTTGTCGCCTTCGCGGCGCAGCAGTTCACTGATCCCGCCGACGGCACCCAACAGGCTGCTGGCCTCCAACGGCATCATGATCACCTTGCTGTTTTGCGATTCACCGATGCGCTGTAACGCCTCGGTATATTTTTGTGCGACGAAATAGTTGATCGCCTGCACATTACCGGCGGCGATCGCTTGGGACACCATGGCGGTGGCCTGGGCTTCGGCCTGGGCGGCGCGTTCGCGCGCCTCGGCCTGGAGGAAGGCCGATTGCCGCTCCCCTTCCGCCTTGAGGATCTGCGCCTGTTTCTCCCCCTCGGCACGCAAGATGGCGGCCTGGCGCACCCCTTCGGCTTCCAGGATGTCGGCACGTTTGGTCCGTTCGGCTTTCATCTGGGCGTTCATCGAGGCGATCAGCTCAGCCGGTGGACGCACATCGCGGATCTCGATACGCGTCACCTTGATCCCCCAGGGGTTGGTGGCCTCATCGACGATCTGCAGCAGACGGCTGTTGATCATGTCACGCTGGGAGAGCATCTCATCCAGCTCCATCGAGCCGAGTACGGTACGAATGTTGGTCATGGTCAGATTAATGATCGCCTGATCGAGGTTGCTCACCTCATAGGCGGCACGCGCCGGATCGATCACCTGGATAAAGCAGACGGCGTCGATGGTGACATTGGCGTTATCTTTCGATATCACCTCCTGCGAGGGAATATCGAGAACTTGCTCCATCATGTTGATCTTGCGGCCGATGCGATCCATAAACGGAATCACGAGATTCAGGCCCGGCATCAGGGGGCGGGTGTAGCGCCCGAAGCGCTCGACGGTCCATTGATAACCCTGTGGGACGATCTTGATCGCCGACCAGACGATGATCAGCGCGACCACCACTAAGACGGGAAAGACAGTAAACATAGCTGGCTCCTTACGCGTATCGTTCTCATCAGGAGGCCGGGTGGCCTCATTCGGGGAATGCCGTGAGTTCGAAGACCCCCAACTGGCCGTGGCCACTGAGATCCAGGCTATGCGTCTGGGGACAGGGGGTGATCAGGGTGGCGCTATCGTAGCGTTCGAGGTGCAGCGCCTTGGCCGCGCCGAGCGGCGTCAGGGTCACCGCGCCCTCGCGACAGAATAGCAGGATGGTGCTGGCGTGGCAGCGCAACGGTGGCATCTCGGGACGGATGGCGAGCCATTGCAGCCGAGCGCCATAGTGGCGCGGATCGTAGATCAGATTGAGATCGCGTACCATTCCGTCACACAGCTGGCTGGTGACCCGGCTATCGCCGGAGAAGCGCGCGATATCGCCACAATGCAACATCGGCTGCGGCGTACCGTCGATGGTCAGCGCCAGGCCGTCGCCCTCGAGTAGCGAGAGGATGCGTTGATAGCCTCCATAGTGGGAGAAGGGCGCGTCATGGGTGACGTCGGCCATCGAAAGGCGCCAGCGGAAACGTGTGCCGCTGCGGTTATCTTCCCGCATGATCTCACGGGTATGGCCCTGGCCATTGTGCCAGGGTTGGATCGCGTAATCACTCAATCGGTGAATTTGCCACGGGTTCATCGCTCTCTGTCCTGTCAACGGGGCCGCACGACGGCGTGATCCTGTGGGACGCAGGCGTCCCGGCCATCTCTATAATGTATAGCTATTTTGTGAACAATGGCATGCAATGCGTCAAATAGTTGTCCTCGATGGCAGCCATTGTCGCTGTAGCGTATGGCTGCCGCTGGTTTGGTGCTCGGCGTGAAATCTGCCACAATGGCCGCCCGCAACGGTGTACAGAAAGGCAGAGCGATGCAGTATCCAATCAATGAAATATTCCACAGCCTGCAGGGCGAGGGCTTCTATACCGGCCTGCCGGCCATTTTTATTCGTTTACAGGGCTGCCCGGTCGGCTGTAGCTGGTGTGACAGCAAGCATACCTGGCAGCAGGATGCGGTGCGTCAGGTCGCGCTGGAGCAGGTGGTGGAGAAGGCCGCCGAGAGCGATGCTTGGGCCAGCGCCGATGTCGCTACCCTGTGTGCGCTGTTGCAACAACGCGGTTATGCGGCGCGCCATGTGGTGATCACCGGCGGGGAGCCATGCCTACATGATTTACTGCCGCTGACGCTGGCGTTGGAGCAGGCGGGCTATCAGTGTCAGATCGAAACCAGTGGCACCCATCCGGTGCGCTGTAGCGAGCAGACCTGGGTGACGGTATCGCCGAAAGTCGCGATACGCGGGGGCATGGCAGTGCTGACCTCGGCACTACGCCGCGCCAATGAAATCAAGCATCCGGTCGCCAGAGAGCGTGATATTGCGGCGTTAGACGCCTTGTTGGCGACCTTAGGGGAGGCGCTGCCACAGGTGGTGGCGTTACAACCGATCTCCTGTAAGGAGGGGGCGACCCGTCTGTGTATCGACACCTGCTTGGCGCGTAACTGGCGTCTCTCGATGCAGACGCACAAGTATTTACATATCGTGTGACGAGGCAGCTGCCCGTATCCGTAGGGATACGGGCGGTGAAGGGTTAACGCCGGGTGGGGGTGGCCGAACGCCGTGGAGTCGGTGCCGTACCGGCCGGGTGAGCCGGTGATGCGGGTTGGCGATCAGGCCTGAGATCCATCTCAATCATCCATAGTTGCTCATTGATCTCCGCCTTGAGGGCATCGATCTGACGGTAGTCGGAGTGCGGGCTTTGCGTCACGGTATACGCTCCTGATGGATTAATTACCGGCGCATGATAGCGCGTCGCCCGCGAAGGTGAAGCAGGGAATATCCGAAAACCGTTACCCCTCTCATTTCTTGTGTTATCGGCGTGTGCACGATGAAAGTTCGGGGTGTCGCCGGCAAGCAGGCCCGTACGCCGAATAATCGTTTGCCTGACATCGGACGGATGGCTAAAGTAGGCGGCTATTTTCAGCGCGCACGGGCGGCCGGCGGGAGAGCGCGACGGCGACGTACGCGGGCAAGGAGAGGTTATGTTGCCATCGGCGGGTTGGTTAGGACTTAGTTATTTCACCTATTTTTTCTCATTCGGCGTCTTTTTGCCCTTCTGGAGCCTGTGGCTGCAGGATCAGGGCGTCGCCCCGGAATCCATCGGTGTGTTGTTGGGCGCCGGTATGGGGGCTCGCTTTATCGGCAGTCTCTTCATCACGCCGGCGGTGAAGAAAACCTCGCAACTGATTGTGGCGCTGCGCCTGGTGACCTTGATTGCCCTGTTCGCCGGTGTCGCCTTCATGTTAGGTAACGCCTGGGCCTGGTTGCTGGCGGTGATGATCGGTTTCAGTCTGTTCTACGGCCCATTGGTACCGCTCACCGATGCGTTAGCCGCCACGTGGCAGCGCCAGATCGGCTTGGATTACGGCAAGGTCCGTCTGTGGGGGTCGTTGGCCTTTATCATTGGCTCGGCGGTGACGGGCGAATTGGTCAACGCCTTCGGCCATCAGGCCATCCTCTATAGCTTGTTGGCGGGGTTGCTGGCGATGTTGCTGGGCATGTTGCCGCGGCCTGCCAGGCCTCCCCTGGATGGCCCGGCACAGCAGGTGGCCCAGGTTACCCCGTGGCCCATCTTGTTACGCGAAGGGGCGGTATGGCGCTTCCTGTTGTGCTGTGCATTATTGCAGGGCGCGCACGCCGGCTATTACGCCTTTAGTACCCTGTTCTGGAGCCAAGCCGGTTACTCCGCCTCGCTGATCGGCTATCTATGGTCGCTGGGGGTGGTCGCCGAGGTGATCATCTTCGCCCTGAGCAATCGCCTATTCCGCCGCTGGACGGTGTCTGGTCTGTTGCTGCTCTCTTGCCTGTGCGCCTTGCTGCGCTGGGTGATGATGGGGGCCACGACGGCGTTGCCTTGGCTGGTGGCGATGCAGATCCTACACGCCGGAACCTTCACCGTGTGTCATCTGGCGGCGATGCGCTTTATTTCTGCACGTCAGGGGGGCGATGTGATCCGTCTACAGGCGGTTTACTCGGCGTTGGGCATGGGGGGAAGCGTGGCGTTGATGACGGTACTGGCCGGTGTGGTCTACCAATATAGCCCGAGTGCGACGTTCTACCTGATGGCGTTGTTGGTGACGCCGGTGCTGTTCCTTCGCCCCGGCGTACGCTGATCAGGCGCCGCGATAGGTACAGCCCGCGGTGCAGGTCTCTTTCACCATGACGGCGCTCAGCAACGGTAGGCGGGGCTTGAGCTGCTGCCAGATCCAGTGCGCTAACACTTCGCTGGTCGGATTCTCCAGTCCGGTGATCTCGTTGAGATAGTGGTGGTCCAGCTGATCGTAGATCGGCTGGAAGCGCGCTTTCAGATCGGCGAAGTCCATTACCCAACCGGTGTGGGGATCGACTTCACCGCTGATCTCAATGCGCACCAGAAACGAGTGACCGTGTAAACGGCCACACTTATGCCCCTGCGGCACATGCGGCAGACGGTGAGCCGCTTCGAACTGAAACTCTTTAAACAGGGTAGTGGTCATGGTGACGCCTCATAACGAAAAGAGACGCATGGTAGCGCAAAGCGGCGTGAGGGGGTAGTTTCGTCGCGTATGCATAGATTGTGTTATCGGTCTTGCATTATTCTGTTTTTTCTTTGTTAATTATTGGCGCGTGGCACTATTCTGTGGGCATCCCTCATGTCTGTCACAGGAGTGTTGTCATGCCGCATGATCATTCGTCTCCCCCTGCGGAAATGTTGTTATCGCAGTTACGTGCCATTGTCGGCGCCTCCGCCGTGTTAAGCGAGGCGCGCAAGATGGCGCGCTACTGTAAAGGTTTTCGCTCCGGCCAAGGGCGTGCGCTGGCCGTGGTATTTCCCACCTCATTATTGGCGATGTGGCAGGTGTTTAAAGCCTGTGTCGAGGCCGATCGCATCATTTTGATGCAGGCTGCCAATACGGGCCTGACCGAAGGCTCGACCCCGCACGGCGATGACTATGATCGTGAACTGGTGATCATCAATACCCTACGTTTGGATGGCGCCCAGCTCCTGGATGGCGGGCGTCAGGTGGTGGCGTTGCCGGGCACGACCTTGTGGCAGTTGGAGCGTCTGCTCAAGCCGCTGGGACGGGAACCCCATTCGGTGATTGGCTCTTCGTGCATCGGCGCCTCGGTGATCGGGGGTATCTGCAATAATTCCGGTGGGGCACTGGTACAGCGTGGTCCGGCCTATACGGAGATGGCGCTGTATGGCCGGGTTAACGAACGGGGCGAGGCGGAGTTGATCAATCATCTGGGGATTGCCCTGGGTGACACCCCAGAGACGATCCTGACCAATCTGCAGCAGCGACGCTATGATGATGAGGCGGTGCAGCATGATGAGCGTCAAGCCTCCGATCATGACTATGCCCAACGGGTGCGTGAGATCGACGCGGACACGCCAGCCCGCTTCAACGCCGACGAGCGCCGTCTGTTCGAGGCTTCCGGTTGTGCCGGCAAGCTGGCGGTCTTCGCCGTGCGTCTGGATACCTTCCCCGCCGAGCCACGCCAGCAGGTGTTTTACATCGGCACCAATAAGCCTGAGGTATTGAGCGCGTTACGGCGCCATATCCTGGCCCACTTTACTCACCTGCCGGTCGCCGGCGAGTATATGCACCGTGATATTTTCGATATCGCCGAGCGTTATGGCAAAGATACCTTCCTGATGATCGAGAAGTTGGGGACGGATCGCATGCCGTTTTTCTTCAATCTCAAGGGGCGCATCGATGCCCTGACAGAGAAGGTGCCCTTGCTGCCCTCTCATCTATTGGATCGCACCATGCAAGGCTTGAGCCGCCTGTGGCCGAGCCATCTGCCGCCGCGCCTGAAGCAGTATCGCGATCGCTATCAACACCATCTTTTGTTGAAGATGGCCGGAGACGGCATCGAGGAGGCTCAGCAGTGGTTAACGCGCTACTTTGCCGAGGCGGAAGGGGCGTTCTTTGTCTGTAGCGCGGAGGAGGGCAATAAGGCTTTCCTGCATCGTTTCGCCGCCGCCGGTGCCGCCATCCGTTACCAGGCGGTGCATAGCGATCAGGTCGAAGATATCCTGGCATTGGATATTGCGTTACGGCGCAATGACAGCCAATGGTTCGAGCAGTTGCCCGCGGAGTTGACGCAAAACCTGCTACATCGCCTGTATTACGGCCATTTTATGTGCCATGTCTTCCACCAGGATTACATCGTGCGCAAGGGGGCCGATGTGGCGGCGATCAAGGCGCAGATGCTGGCATTGCTGGATGCGCGTGGTGCCGAATACCCGGCGGAGCATAATGTCGGTCATCTTTACTCGGCCAAGGCGCCGTTGCGTGACTTTTACCGGCGCCAAGACCCGACCAACACGCTGAATCCTGGCATTGGCAAGACCAGCAAATGTCGCCATTGGCAGTGCGATGGTCACCACTAGGCGGAGTCGTTCGGCGCGGGGCAGTACAGTTGGTGTAGCGTCTCCAGCAGCGTCAGGGTACGAGGATCGGCGATACGGTAGAAGATCTGCTTGCCCTCGCGCCGGGTCTCGACCAGCGCCAGGCGTCGCAATACGCCGAGTTGTTGGGAGAGTGTCGGCTGTCCGATCGCCGTTGCTGCCTCCAGCTCGCCGACCGATGCCTCGTGCTGGCTGAGGCAGCACATTAACAGCAGGCGGTCAGGATTGGCGAGGGCGCGCAGAATCGCCGCCGTTCCGGCCGCGGCCTGTTGCATTCGTCGCGCAGATACGGATGAGGGCATCAGTCATTCTCCCCTTCAACGGTTTACAAATTAACATTATATACTATTGTATAATGATGAGGGTATCGCCGCAACGCGACGGCGCGTGCTGGCCGGTGAGATGAATGAATATGATGAGGTGAGCGGATGAAAATCGTGATTATCGGAGGGGTCGCTGGTGGGGCATCGGCGGCGGTGAGGGCGAGACGATTAGCGGAAGAGGCGGAGATCATTGTCTTGGAGCGCGGACGCTACGTCTCCTTCGCCAATTGTGGCCTGCCTTATCATATCGGCGGCGTGATCCCGCAGCGTGCCAGTCTGCTGTTGAAGACGCCAGAGGACTTCCGTCAGCGCTTCAATCTGGATGTGCGGGTACGTCACGAGGTGCTGGCGATTGATGTGCAGGGGAAATGCATCGAGGTCCGCGATCTGACCAGCGGGCAAGTTTACCGCGAATCTTACGATCGTCTCTTATTGAGCACCGGCGCCGCGCCGCTGCTGCCTCCCTTGCCCGGTATCGAGAGTCCGGGGGTATTCGCGCTACGCAGCATCGATGATATGGACGCCATCCTGGCCCACATCGCCAGCCATACGGTAAAACATGCCACGGTGGTCGGTGGTGGCTTTATTGGCTTGGAGGTGACCGAGGCGTTACGTCGGCGCGGTCTGGCGGTGACGTTGTTGGAGATGGGGACGCAGGTGATGATGCCGGTGGATGGGGAGATGGCGGTGCCGTTGCATGAGACGCTGCGCGCCAACGCTGTCGATCTGCGTCTACAGACCGCGTTGCAGGCGATCATGCCGTGTGAGGCGGGGTTGCATCTGACCCTGAGTGAGGGCAGCGAGTTGGTCAGCGGCATGGTGATCATGGCCATCGGGGTACGGCCGGAGAGTCGCCTGGCCCAAGCCGCCGGCCTGGCGTTGGGCGCCAGCGGCGGCATCCGCGTCGACAGTGGCATGCGTACCTCGGAGCCCGATATCTATGCGGTGGGCGACGCCGTCGAGGCGCCTCCCTTCGACGCGGCATTGCCGCCGTTGGTGCCGTTGGCTGGACCCGCCAATCGTCAGGGGCGGATCGCCGCCGACGCCATGCTGGGGCGTGCCAGCCACTACCGTGGGAGTCAGGCGGCCTCGGTGTGTCAGATCTTCGATCTGACCGTCGCCAGCGTAGGATTGAGCGAGAAGTTGTTGCGGCGGCAGCAGCGTCCCTATGAGACCGTATTTGTGCATGGGCCGAGCCATGCCGGTTACTATCCCCACGCGACACCCATCTCGCTGAAGTTGATTTTCGATCCGCGCAATGGGGCGATCCTCGGCGCGCAGGCCGTGGGCAAGGAGGGGGTCGACAAGCGTATCGATGTGCTTTCCGTCGCGCAGCGTGCCGGGTTGACGGTGGCCGATCTGGAGCATCTGGAGCTGTGTTATGCGCCGCCTTATAACAGCGCGCGCGATCTGGTGAATCAAGCGGGTATGCTGGCGAACAACGTGCTGTGCGGCGATACCGCCATCTGCCATGTCGCCGATCTGGAGCAGCGCGATCCCGCTCGTCAGTGCCTGCTGGATATCCGCAGCGATGAGGAGTTGGCGACGTTTGGCACCTATCCGCAGGCGCGGCATATCCCGCTGGATGAATTGCGCGCGCGTCTGGATGAGCTCCCGCGAGATAAAGAGATCCTGATCGGCTGCCAGTCTGGGCTGCGCGGTCACGTCGCCTATCGCCTGCTGGTGCAGCATGGTTTCCGCGCCCGCAACCTGACCGGTGGTTATATCACTTACCGACGCGTCTTGGCGGCTCAATCTTAAGCTTCCGCTCGCCTTGCCCGCGAGCGGTAACATCGGCCTCGTCCCCTTACGCGCAGCGGGCGGCTAAGGGGGCGGGATCTGGCCCGCCCCGCCGCTAGCGTACGCGACTTGCCTCAGCATTGGCCTGACCTTGACGTCAGCGGGATCCCGCGTGGCTCGACGCCCCGCGCTCGGAGCGGCGTAGAGCACGAGAAGCGCATTTACAATGGCGCACCCGGGTATTATCCTGCTGAAGATTTATGTGTAGTTAAAATATAATATATTGATTTTTAATGACTCGGGGTGCCGACGCATGGCGTGGGCTGAGATTTTACCCGTATTACCTGATCTGGATCATACCAGCGTAGGGAAGTCACGGTGCCTGACCGCGCCGCCTTCTTCGCGCCGGTTGGGAGACACACGATGTTTGTACAACCTGCCCCTTTGCCTGATGCGCTGTGCGCGCAGGCATTACTCACCCTGCGCCAGCGAGCCCCGCTGGTACATTGCCTGACCAACGAAGTGGTACAAAGCTTTACCGCCAACGTATTGCTGGCGCTGGGCGCCGCCCCGGCGATGGTGGTGCAGGCCGATGAGGCGCGCCAGTTCGCCGCCTTGGCCGATGCGTTGCTGATCAACATCGGGACCCTGTATGACGCGCGGGCGGAGAGCATGCTGGCGGCGATCGCCTCGGCGAACCAGGCCGGCACGCCCTGGGTACTGGATCCGGTGGCGGTCGGCGTCTTGACCTACCGTAGCGACTTCGCCCGTCAACTGTTGCGTTTGCGCCCGGCGGCGATCCGGGGCAATGCCTCGGAGATCTTGGCGTTGGCTGGTCAGCCCTCTAGCGGACGCGGCGTAGATAGCCAGGATGACGCTCTGGCGGCCCTGCCGGCGGCACAGGCGCTGGCCGAGCAGAGCGGCGCTATCGTCGCGGTGACCGGGCAGTATGACTATGTGACCGATGGCGTGCGTAGCTATCAGATCGCGGGTGGTGATGCCGTGATGACTCGGGTCGTCGGTACCGGCTGTGCGCTGTCGGCCGTGGTGGCGGCCTTCGCCGTGCAGGCGGATCGTCTGACGGCCGTCGCCAGCGCCTGCCGGGTGATGGGCGTGGCCGGGCGTCAGGCGGCGCGCGAGGCGCGTGGCCCCGGTAGCTTTACGCCGCACTTCCTGGATGCGTTGTATGGCCTACAACCGGAACAGTTACGCGGGGAGGTCGCCTGATGATGTCACCGATAACCGATGCTGCCGTGCGGATTAACGCGTTGACCATCGCCGGGACCGATCCCAGCGGCGGCGCCGGGATCCAGGCCGATTTGAAGGCCTTCTCGGCGTTAGGGGCCTACGCGACCAGTGTGATCACCGCATTGGTGGCACAAAATACCCGCGGGGTGCAGTCGCTCTACCCCATCGCCGCCGACTTTGTCGCGGCGCAGTTGGACTCGGTGCTGAGCGATGTCCGCATCGATAGCGCCAAGATCGGCATGTTGGCCAGTGCGGATATTGTGACCTGTGTCGCCGAGGCGTTGGTGCGTTATCCGCTGCCTTACGTGGTGCTGGATACGGTAATGGTGGCCAAAAGCGGTGATGCATTATTGGCGCCGCAGGCCGTCAGCGCGATTCGGCAGCAGTTGTTACCGCAGGTCTCCTTGATCACGCCCAACTTGCCAGAGGCCGCCGCACTGCTGGAGTGCGCCGTGGCGCGTGATGAACGGGAGATGTGCGCCCAAGGCGAAGCCCTGTTGGCGTTAGGCTGTCCGGCCGTATTGATGAAGGGCGGGCATTTGCAGGGCGTGGAAAGTCCCGATTGGTTACTGACGCGCGAGGGGATCGCCGAGCGTTTTAGCGCCCCGAGGGTGGCGACACGTCATACCCACGGCACCGGCTGTACGCTGTCGGCGGCGTTGGCGGCATTGCGTCCGCGCCATGCGGATTGGTGTGCCACCGTCACGGCGGCGAAGGCGTATCTGCAGGGCGCCTTGATGGCGGCCGACTCGCTACAGGTCGGCCAGGGGATCGGGCCGGTACATCACTTCTATCGTTGGTGGTAAAGGGAAGACGGCGCGTCACCCGCTGGCCCGCGCCTGGCAGGCAGGGGGTGCCGGTAGCGCGCAATACGCTACCGGCGGTGTGTGGCGGACTCAGCTCGGCTGGCTGCGCTGTCGAGTCAACACGCGGCTGATACGTTTTCTACCCCATACACCGAGCCGCCCGTGGTTATGCCTGCGGTGGCGTCGGCATGGCCAAGCGCCAGACGTGTGTCATGAGGGCGTTCAGGCGCTGGAGATGGGCGGCGTCGAAGCGGTTCAGGGTGAAGAAGGGCTGCTCGGGGCGCGGGCGTAGCGCCAGCGCCAGTTGAGGCTGTCCCTGTTCATCCGCTAGCCAGCCGATCAGGTAACTGATCGGTGCGGAGGCCGAGAGCTCGGTTAATAGGAGCGAGGGCCACGGGGTTGCTTCGCTGGCCGCACGACTGGCGATAAACAGATCGCCATACCGGCGTCCGGCATAGTCGCCATCTTGCTCCAAGGGCTGGCCATCACGCTGGATCCACGATTGCACCGCATCGATGCGCTCGATGCTGAGCGTCTCCGCCAACGCTTGCCACTGCGGATAACCCTGTCGTTGCTGCCAGCAGGCGATGCCCAGGTAGTCGTTGATCTCCGCCCACCAGTCGTTCATCTTGCTACGTAGCGTGTCGTCGCGCAGGCTACGGTAGGGGAGTAGACGCCGATCGCCGGCGGTCAGGTTTTGCAGTGCGACCAGTGGCAAGGTTTTCGGCTTGGTGCGTAGGGTGGCCCAGAGCAACAGTTTGGGGATGCGTGGGGTGATAGTCTGTACGCTGAAGCGGTATTCATCGCCGATAGAAAGCAGAAAGCCGCTGGAGGTACCGCGTTTATCCTGGTAGTTGCGAATGATCACCAAGGGATTCGCGCCCATCCAGCCGGTCAGGTAGCTCTCCTGGGGCGTTGCCGTGTCGCCTAAAAAGGCGAGCCGTTGACGAATGGCCGCGCAGGTCAGATCATCGAGCCGTTCGGCATCGGCGGCGCTGTAGCACTCCCGCTCAAGGGGAGCGAGTGAGGGGGAAGGGATCATGTCGCTCATCGTGTGGTTACCCAGAGAATCGTATGCGCGTCAGCTTACCTGAAAGGCCGGCTATACGGCCGCTCTCATGGTACTTTTCTGAGTTAGATCAACTTTTTCGCCCAGTGACGGCGCGATAAAAGCAGGGAATAATATACCTTTCCCTTTCTGAATGAGGTGTTTCGCATTATGGTGAAAATTATTTGTGGTGCCTGTTTCTCTCTGATGATGTTGTACGGGGTTCCGGCGCAGGCCGATGAGGCGATGGCGCCCTCGCTTGCGCAGGTGATGGCGCAAACGGACTACCAGTCGGTCTGGCGTCAGACGGTGCAGGGTGAACAGGGCCTGCCGGCGTGGGTGCGCAGCGGGCAGGGGACCTCGGCGCCGCCGCAGACGTTATCCTGGCAGGGGAAGGATTACCTGGTAGGGAGTGTCTGTCAGCCGCATAACTGCGGAAATCAGCAGTTATTTGTCGTGTTTAGTGCCGATCGTCGGCATGCGTGGGGGCTGCGGGTGATGTTACCGGACAGCGAGGCCGCGATGTTGCATCCGTCGCGCTATGCGCGTTTTCAGTGGCTGGGCAAGCCGGATAAGACGATACAAGCACTATTAATGCATCAGGTAGAGGGGCAGCCTGATTGGCAATGAGCGTAAGTTTATCGGTGAGTGTGTAGCGATGTCTCGCTGTAATCCGGTGTAATTAATCGTAAATCCGAGCGCGATGGGACAGGCGAGGATGCTAATCTGCGCAATCAGTTGACTTGATACGGTATTTGATGATGAAAAAGACACTCTTCCAGGCCGCCGTCGGCCTATTGGCACTGTGCTCCGTCGCCGCTCAGGCCGCAGAATATCAGGCCGGTAAGCAGTATACCGACATGCAAAAGGCCGTGCCGGGCGCGCCGCCCGTGGTCGAATTCTTCTCCTTCTATTGCCCGCCATGTAACCAATTCGCCAACGTTTACCGTATCGGCGAGGCGGTAGATGCCGTGTTGCCGCAAGGCGAGAAGGTGGTGAAATACCACGTGAGCTTTCTTGGCCCACAGGGTGCGGCATTGACCGAAGCCTGGTCTGTGGCACAGGCGTTAGGGGTGGTGGATAAGGTTGAGAAGCCCCTGTTTGATGCGGTGCAGGTGACGCGTAGCATCAACTCACCGGCCGATATTCGCCAGGTGTTCGTCGCTGCCGGTGTCCCGGCGGCGGAGTATGATGCCGCACAGAACAGCTTCGTGGTGAAGTCGCTCACCGCCCGTCAGGAGAACGCCGTGAAGGAGTTTGGCGTGCGTGGCACCCCCTCCTTCTTTGTCGCCGGTAAGTACCAGATCAAAAACGATGGGATGCAGGCAACCAGCGTCGAGGGGTACCGTAGCGAATATGCCGACGTGGTGAAGTTCCTGTTGGCACAGGGTAAGTAATTATCGCCTGCTAAGGGGGCTCGGCTCATCGTGTCGAGCCCCACGCTGGTATAGGATGCGCTGTCATCATTATCTTTTAACGTGTTAATCCCCTCTCTGTTCTTCGACCGTACTCTCCCTCCGCCGAGACCTTCAGCACGCAGCACCGTCCTAGCGCTCATCGTGGCATAGGGAATTCGTGCGATCGTCTCCCGTTAATGGCTGATGACATATTGAGTTATTAGCGTGAATGTATAATCTGTCCAAACTGGTTTTGCGAATAAAAGTGGTGTAAAAACATAAGGATATGAAATGGCTCGGGAGCATTATAATCACGGAGGTCTATTACATCTTAAAGGATTCGACCTCAATCTATTGACCGTCTTTGAGATGGTCTTTCTTTATACCAGCGTCAGCCGTGCCGCCGCCGCATTGGGGACGACGCCTTCGGCGGTGAGTCAATCGCTGCAAAAGCTACGGCAACACTTCGACGATCCCCTGTTTGTGCGGGAGGGGAAGGGGATCTCGCCGACGGCGTTGGGGGTGTGTTTACATGAGCAGATAGCCCGGGGGTTATCCTTGATCGATCATACCCTGAATGCGACCCTCTCGGCCAAGCAGCGGCGTAAGTTTGTGATTTTTGCTCCGTGTTGCCTGGCATTACAACTGTTGCCGGCCACCCTCGCCGCCCTTGAACCTCTCGGGGCGGGGTATGAGCTATTGCACTATAGTAGCTATGGTGATGCCAACCCTGACACCATTGCCGAGAGTCTGCTCACCTTCCGCAAGGTCGATGTGGTCTTCAGCCCTGCGGCGGTGAGTGCGCATGCGGTGCAGTGCCACCCCCTGGCATCCCAACCGCTGGTGCTGGTCTGTCGCGATCAGCATCCCCGGATGGCGCAGTGCTGTAGCGAAAGCCAACTCGCCAGTGAGCGGATGGCCCTGTTGCAACGAGCGAATCATAGCGATGTCTGCTGCGACTCCCTGCCGGCGACTCGCGTCGTATTGCGTTCCGACTCCTTTATCTCGATTCTAGAGACCGTCAGTCACAGCGATCTGTTGACGTTGTTGCCCCGAGAGGTGGCGCGGCGTTATGGGGCGTTATTCAATCTGCGCGTGGTCGAGACGACATTCTCGCTCCCCACGTCGCCGCTCTATCTCACCTACAATAAGTCTTCGTTACGTAACTCCGAGTTTCGCAGTTTGTTGGATCTGCTGCTGGCCAGCATGCCTGGCGCCTCGGTGCCATCGGCGTGAGGAGGCAGAGAATATGGCTGGGGAGAGGCTATCAGGGGATATCAGCCGCAGGGGCTCGGATGAGTCTCTTGCTGTCTCATTGATTGCCGAAGGCGGAATGCGGCCTCTGATGAGCATATATCATGAGAATTTTTAGCTGAACGGATTCAGTTATTCCAGATTATTTCTATTATTCGTAATAATCAGGTTGTTTTGACCAATAAATTAATAAAATAACTTATCAACCGGATGACTAAATATATTGGCCACTCTGGCTAATAACGGAGTAATTAGGGGTGAGATGATGCTCTTGTTGAAAAGGTATTGAGAAACAGCATGTTATTATTATGCTGTGAGGATATGAGATATTTAATACAAAAAAGAAAACCAGCCCAAGGGAGATTGGGCCGGCAAGGAGGTGGTTCCTAGTATTGCTATTCGTTATTGCTTCTTATGCGGCAATAATAACCGGCACGCGCCGGGTTTAGTGTGATCAATATCGGGTATTGCTAAAAAAATAGGAAAAAGCCGGAATTATTCCGGCGTTAACTCTATTTTATTGCGCGTGTGGATTACGCGTGCTGGCACCCTGTAGATTACGCATCAATAGGGCATACGCCAGGTCGATCTCGGCGGGTAATGGAATATAGACCGTGTGGCCGTTGCCGGGCGCAACCTCACTGGGTTGGTTATGCTTATCGCGCAGCTCGTCCAAGGTGAATTGGATGTTCCCTTGTGGCGTCATTAACTCCAGGCTGTCGCCACGGGAGAATTTATTCTTCACCAGCACCTCGGCATAGCCGTCACGGCGCGCCCCAGTCAGCTCGCCGACGAACTGTTGGCGTTCGGAGACGGAGTAGCCGTAGTCATAGTTCTGTTGGTCTTCATGCACGTGGCGGCGCAGGAAGCCTTCGGTGTAGCCGCGATGCGCCAGGGATTCCAGCGTGGTTAACAGACTCGCATCGAAGGGTTTACCGGCGACGGCGTCATCGATCGCCTTGCGGTAAACTTGGGCGGTACGGGCGCAGTAGTAGAACGACTTGGTGCGCCCCTCGATCTTCAGCGAGTGGACCCCCATCTCCGTCAGGCGGCCGACATGCTGGATGGCGCGCAGATCCTTCGAGTTCATAATATAGGTGCCGTGCTCATCCTCGAAGGCGCTCATGTATTCGCCGGGACGCATGCTCTCTTCCAGCATGAAGACCCGATCCGTCGGCGCGCCGATGCCCAACGTCGGTTCGACTTGCTGTACGGGGATCGGCTCATACTGATGGACGATGTTGCCGACCTCATCTTCTTTGCCTTCTTGGACTTTATATTCCCAGCGGCAGGCGTTGGTGCAGGTCCCCTGGTTAGGATCGCGCTTGTTGATATAGCCCGATAACAAGCAACGCCCGGAGTAGGCCATGCACAATGCGCCGTGTACGAAGACTTCCAGCTCCATCTGCGGCACCTGCTGGCGGATTTCGGCGATCTCCTCCAGCGACAGCTCGCGTGACAGGATGACGCGAGTCAGTCCCATCTGTTGCCAGAATTTGACCGTCGCCCAGTTTACTGCGTTAGCCTGCACCGACAGATGGATCGCCATCTGTGGAAAGGCCTCGCGTACCATGGCGATCAAGCCTGGGTCAGACATGATCAGGGCGTCTGGCCCCATGTCGATGACGGGTTTTAGATCGCGCAGGAAGGTTTTCAACTTGGCGTTATGCGGAGCGATGTTGACGACCACGTAGAACTTCTTCCCCAGCGCGTGGGCTTCTTGGATCCCTAACGCCAGGTTTTCGTGGTTAAACTCGTTGTTGCGAACGCGCAGGCTGTAGCGAGGTTGGCCGGCATACACCGCGTCGGCGCCATAGGCGAAGGCGTAACGCATGTTTTTTAGCGAACCGGCCGGAGACAGTAATTCCGGAGTAAACATAGACGACTCTCTTGTTCTGATCACAGGTCAGGCTGTAGCGGAAGGCTACAGTAAAGGCGGGCATTATAGAGAGTTGACGTAGGCAGCACAATCAAGGCGCCGCGAGGGCAGCGACGCCGTGAAGGCGTCGTGCTATCACGCCCGGCTCAGATCGCGGATGTCGCGGCTCTGCGCGTTTCTTTTCACCGACTCGATCCCTTTTCTGGCGGCACTTTCCGAGCAGTAATGTTCGCTGTGGCCGATCACCTGATGATTCTTGGCCCGCAGTAAAAAGTAAGGCTGTTCGCCCTCGCAGCACAACTCGTATTGCGCATCGTCAGCGGCGTTACTCTGCACATAGAGGATACCGTTTTCCACCGAGGCGCGGGTGGCATACATCTCGCTGTGCAGGATAGCCTCACCATTACCGGCCTTGAGGCAGAAATGAAAGCGCCCATTGTGGGTGCGTGCGATTTCGTAGTAACCCAGGGTCATGGGAATCTCCTTACCTGCCTAGATACCACACTCCACCCTACACGCGGCGGCGCGGGTGGACTGTGACGGGAATCGCTCTAAGTATAGGCAGCGTCGGCATCAAGCGGGGAGGCGATTGTGTGAAAATTGTATGCAAAATATGACGCCGTGGGCTAGGCGATAATCTGACAGGGGAGCCCCTCCCAGCGGTAACCGACACCGTAGACCGAGCGGATCAGCGGCTCTCCCTGCTCGATCGCCTCCAGCTTGCGGCGTAGGTTCTTAATGTGGCTGTCGACGGTGCGGTCAGTCACCACCCGGTAGTCATCGTACAGATGGTTGAGGAGTTGTTCGCGCGAGAGTACACAGCCCGGCTGAGTCGCGAGGGTCTTGAGTAGGCGGAACTCGGCCTGAGTCAGGTCGAGGGTCTGCTGGTGATAGCGTGCCTGAAAATGACGTTCGTCGATCAGCAGCGGCGTGCGGACTTCACCGCCCTCCTGTAATCCACAACGACGTAGGATGGTCTTCACCCGCGCGACGACCTCGCGTGGGCTATACGGCTTGCAGATATAGTCATCGGCGCCGATCTCAAGGCCCAGCAAGCGGTCGATCTCCTCGATCTTCGCCGTGACCATCACGATCGGCACCTCGGAGCTACGACGGATCTCGCGGCACAGGGTCAGGCCATCGACACCGGGCAGCATCAGATCCAGCAGGATCAGATCGTAGAGATGGTTTTGCAGGTGGGGTAATACCTCGTCGCCCCGACTCAGCCAATGGGGGCGGTAGCTGGCAGCGAGCAGGTAGTCGATCAGCAGTTGCCCCAGCTTGGGTTCATCCTCGACGATGAGGATACGTGCGCCCTCCGGCGGCGGAAAGAGTGGGGTGGTAGCCAATAGATTCATCGGATTACTCATGGATCGAGATGACGGATAAGGGTCTCAGTATACCCCGTCGCGTGGCGCGGCGGGGGAATTCTTGTTCACTCAGGCGAGGGGTTCCAAGGGCAATACCACACGCAGCGCCAGGCCCCCTAATGGGGAGTGATGGGCGCTCAGGCTCCCGCCGTGGGCGGCGACAATATTTTGGCAGATGGATAGGCCTAATCCTGATCCCCCGCTGGCGCGACTGCGTGAGCCTTCGGCGCGGTAGAAGCGTTCGAAGATATGCTGTAGTTGTTCATCGTTGACGCCCGGAGCGCTGTCCTGCCAGCACAGCGTTAGCGTCTCGCTCTCCCGTTGGCCGATGATCTGGAGCTCACCCTTGGCGTCGGTATAGCGCAGGCTATTTTCAAAGAGGTTATTGAAGAGCTGGAGTAGGCGATCGGGATCGCCAAACACGTGAGCCTGTTCCGGTAGCTGAACGTGTAGATGGATTCCCTTATCCGCCAGCCGATCGCGGAAGGCGCCGGCGGCCGCTTGCACCAGGGCACAGGCATCGATCGGTCGCTTACGATAGGCCAAGGCGCCGGCATCGGAGAGCGACAGTTGGTGTAGATCGTCGACCAGCTTGGTCAGGGTCTTGACCTCGGCCTGTAACGAGATCAGCGAGTCGGGCGTCAGGCGGCGCACACCATCTTGCAGCGCCTCTAGCTCACCGCGCAGCACCGCCAGTGGCGTACGTAGCTCATGGGAGACGTCGGCCATCAATGCGCGCCGGATCTGCTCATTGCGCTCCAGCGTGGTCGCCAGCTGATTGAAGTCTTGCGCCAATTGGCCCAATTCGTCGCGACTACTGACCTCGACACGGGTGGCGAAGTTACCGGCGGCGAGCTGGTGCATGGCATTGATCAGCCGTTTGACCGGCGCCAACATGCCGCGCGCGAGCAGCAGCGTCACCGCCGCGGCCAGCAACGTCGCGAGGGCGACGATAAACCAACTGGTACGACGTTGTTGGCGGTCGAAGTTGATGTCGGCGTTACGTGTTAGCCGGTCGGGTGGGGTGGTCAATACCCAACCGACTACCGCCCCTTGGTAGCGTACCGCGCTACGAATGCCATCATGGGGCAGTTTGCCCGATGGGCCAACTAGGCGTTTACCCTCGGCATCCAATACCCAGAAGGGGGTGCGCCAGCCATGGGGCGGCAGGTTGACGTGTTGGTTGTTGTTCTGCTCGATGTCACGCATGATGCTCATGATCAGGCGCTCATTGTGGCGCAGGAAACGCCAGTTGCCTTGACCCGCGTATAGCGTTTCCAACTCGCTGGACATCAATTGGACGCGCTGCTCGTTACCGTGACGAATGTAGTCGATAAACCCCCGCTCGAAACTGATGCGGACCCCCCAGTGCATGATGATCAATACCAGAATGCAGGTGGAGAGGATGGTCAGAAAGAGTTTGGCGGAAATACCGAGTTTCATGGCTCCTCCTAGTGCGCCAAGGGCGGCAACGTGCGCTGCCGACTAAAGCGGCGCCGCAGTCGCGCCATGTACAGGTAGACCACCGGGGTGGTGTACAGCGTCAACGCCTGGCTGACCAGCAGGCCGCCGACGATGGTGATGCCTAGCGGCTGGCGTAGTTCGGCGCCGTCGCCATAGCTGAAGGCCAGCGGCAGCGCGCCGAACAGGGCGGCCAGCGTGGTCATCATGATGGGGCGGAAGCGCAGCAGGCAGGCCTGATGGATGGCGGCGCGCTCACTCAATCCCTGCTCGCGTTGCGCCGTCAGGGCGAAGTCGACCAACAGGATAGCATTCTTCTTCACCAGGCCGATCAGCAGCAGGATGCCGATCAGCGCGATCAGGCTGAAGGGGGCCTGGAACAGCATCAGCGCCAGCAGCGCGCCGACTCCGGCCGACGGCAGGGTCGACAGGATGGTCAACGGGTGAATATAGCTTTCATACAGTATCCCCAACACGATATACACCGTGGCGATGGCGGCCAGGATCAGCCACAGTTGGCTGCTCTGTGCCTGCTGGAACAGCAGGGCGGTACCGGCGAAGCTGCCACGCAGCGAGGGCGGCGTACCCAGCGCCGTCATGGCGCGCTCGATGGCGCGACTCGCCTCGGCGAGCGTCACCCCCGGCGGCAGGTTGAAGGAGATGGTTGTCGCCGCACTCAGCCCCTGGTGATTGACGGCCAACGGCGCATCGGCGGGCTGCCAGCGGGCGAACTCGGCCAGCGGGATCGGCTGCCCGGCCTGATTGATGACGAACATCTTGCTGAGGGCGCGCTCATCTTGGGCATAGCGGGCGTCGACCTCCATCACCACATGATACTGGTTGAGGGGTTGATAGAGGGTGGAGATCTGGCGTTGGCCGAAGGCGTTGTTCAGCAGGGTATTGACCTGCTGGACGCTGATCCCCAGACGCGCCATGGCCTGGCGATCGTAGGTCAGCAGCATCTCACTCCCCTTATCCTGCTGATCGGTGCTGACGTCGGCCAGTTGCGGCAGCTCGGCGAACGCCTCACGGATCGTTGGCTCCCACTGGCGCAGCACGGCGAGATCGTCGGACAACAGGGTGTATTGGTAGCTGGCGTTGCCCTGGCGTCCTCCGGCGCGAATGTCTTGCACCGCCATCAGGAACAGATTAGCCCCCGGTTCCTGCGCCAACTGGCTGCGTAGGCGGGCGATCACCTGCTGGGCGTCGTCTGCGCGTTCGCTCAGGGGCTTGAGGGCGATAAACATCAGGCCACTGTTGGTGCGGGCTCCCCCGGTGAAGCCGGTGACATTCTCCACCGCGGGATCGGCGCGAACGATACGCATAAAATCTTGCAGCTTGCCGCGCATCGCCTGGAACGAAATGCTCTGATCGGCTTGGATGAAGCCCATCAGGCGCCCGGTATCCTGCTGCGGAAAGAAGGCCTTGGGGATGGCGATGTAGAGCCCGATGTTGAGTCCGATCACCGCCAGTAACAGCAAAAGCACCCAACGCGCGTGATCCAGCGTCCAGTTCAGGGAGTTGGCATAGCCTTGACGCAGGCGCGCCAGTAGCCGGCCTAGGACGCCGGCTGATTGCGTCGAGTGTGACGTTGTGGCGCGCAACAGACGGGCGCACATCATCGGCGTCAGGGTCAGCGCGATCAGGAGTGACAGGGCGATGGCGACGGAGAGGGTGACGGCGAACTCGTGGAATAGGCGTCCGGGGACCCCTCCCATGAACAGCAGGGGGATGAAGACCGCCACCAGCGACAGGCTGATGGCAAAGACGGTGAACCCCACCTCGCGGACCCCCAGCAGCGCCGCCTGGCGTGGGCGCAGGCCGTTCTCGATGTGACGGGCGATGTTCTCCAGCACCACGATGGCGTCATCCACCACGAAGCCGGTAGCGATGGTTAACGCCATCAAGGAGAGGTTATTCAGGCTGAAGCCACACAGGTAGATGGCGGAACAGGTGCCGATCAGCGAGATCGGTACCGTCACCGCCGGGATCAGGGTGGCGCGTGTCGAGCGTAGAAACAGGAAGACCACTAGGATCACCAGGCCGACGGCGATGGCGAGGGACTGCTCGACCTCGCGCAGCGAGGCGCGGATGGTCGGGGTGCGCTCCTGGGCGATGTCGAGGTTGACCGCGGCGGGCAGCATGGCGCGTAACGCCGGTAGACTCTGGCGTAGCCGATCCACCGTCTCGATGATGTTGGCGTCGGCGCTGCGCCGGATCATGATCAGGATCGCCGGTTCGCCGTTGCTCATCCCGGCATTGCGTACGTCCTCGACGTCGTCGCTCACCTGGGCGACATCTTGCAGGCGCACCGCCGCGCCGTCGCGGTAATGAATGATTAACGGTCGATACGCCTGCGCCTGCATCAAGGCATCGTTGGCTTGTAACTGCCAGCGTTGCTGCGCGTCGGCGACGGCTCCCTGAGGACGACGCACGTTGGCCGACGCGATGGCTTGACGCACCGCATCCAGCGAGACGCCTTGGTTGAACAGGGCATCAGGATCAAGGTCGATGCGCACCGCCGGCAGCGAGCTCCCCCCCACCGTGACATCGCCGATCCCGTCGATCTGGGCGATCTTCTGAGCCAGACGCGTCGAGGCCAGATCGTACAACTCCCCCTGATTATAACGCGTCGAGGTGAGCGTCAGGATGGCGATGGGGGCGTCGGAGGGATTGGCCTTGCGGTAGCGTGGGCGCGAGGGCATCCCCGAGGGCAGTAGGCTTTGCGCGGCGTTAAGCGCCCCTTGTACATCGCGCGCCGCCCCATCGATGTCGCGATCGAGATCGAATTGCAAGATGATACGGGTGTTGCCTAGGCTGCTGCTGGAGGTCATCTCGTTGATGCCGGCGATACGTCCTAACGCACGCTCCAACGGTGTGGCGACCGAGGCCGCCATGGTTTCGGGCGAGGCGCCCGGCAGCGAGGCGGAGACCATGATCACCGGGAAGTCGACCTGCGGCAGCGGCGCCACCGGCAACAGACGTAGGCCGAGCACCCCGGCTAAGGTGATCGCCAGCGCCAACAACGTGGTGGCGACCGGGCGATCGATGAACAGGGCGAAGCCTCTCATTCTGCCGTCTCCGGGCGGGGGGCGGTGCGGCGCGGATGGCGTGCCAGACGGTCGAAGGCCAGATAGATCACCGGAGTGGTAAAGAGGGTCAGCACTTGGCTGACGATCAGCCCGCCGACCATGCCGATCCCCAGCGGCTGGCGCAGTTCCGCCCCGACGCCCTGGCTAAACATCAGCGGCAAGGCACCGAGCAACGCCGCCAGGGTCGTCATCAGGATCGGGCGGAAACGCAGCAAGCAGGCCTGATAGATGGCGTCGCGCGGCGTCATGCCTTGCTGGCGCTCCGCCGCCAGGGCGAAGTCGATCATCATGATGGCGTTCTTCTTGACGATGCCGATCAGCAAGATGATGCCGATGATGGCGATGACGTCCAACTCCTGCCCGTAGAGTTGTAGCGCCAACAGGGCGCCGACCCCGGCCGACGGCAGGGTGGAGAGAATGGTGATCGGGTGGATAAAGCTCTCATACAGAATACCCAATACGATATACATCGCCACGATGGCCGCCAGGATCAGCCACAGCGTGCTGCTTAACGCGCTCTGAAAGGCGAGCGCGGCCCCCTGAAAGTGCAGGGTGATGTCGGCTGGCATGCCGATGGCCTGACGTGCCGCGTCGATCTCGGCGATGGCCTGCTCCAGGGTATAGCCCTCGGGAACGTTGAAGGAGAGGGTGGCCGACGGAAACTGATCGAGATGGTTGATCGCCAGTAAGCCATGACGCTGTTCGATGCTGGCGAGGCTGGCCAGCGGGATCGCCCGTCCATCGGCCGCCGTCAGGTAGATACGCTGCAGGGCGGCCAGACCATGGGCGTCGGCGTTATCCTGCTCCAGTACCACCCGATACTGGTTGGACTGGGTATAGATGGTGGAGATCAAGCGCTGGCCGAAGGCGTTATACAGCGCGTTATCCACGTCCTGCATGCTGATCCCGAGACGACTGGCGCTGTCACGATTGACGTTGACGAAGGCGACCAGCCCGCGATCCTGCCAGTCGCTGTTCACGTCGCGTAACAGCGGTGACTGGGCGAGGCGGGCCTGAAGGCGCGGCACCCAGGTCTGCAACTCATCGAGCGATACGGCCTGCAGGGTGAAGGGGTAGCGGGCGCGCCCCGGCAGGGTATCGATGGTCATGTCCTGCACCGGTTGGAGGTAGAGGCTGATGCCCTCGACGTGGGACGCCAGTGCCTGGAGACGCGGGATGATGCGGTCGATGCGATCCTCTCGCGCGGCCAGCGGCTTCAAGACGATCTGTATTCGTCCGCTGTTTAGCGTCGGGTTGACCCCATCGACGCCGACAAAGGCGCTGACGCTGGCCACGTCGGGATCACGGCGCAACGCCTCGCTCAGCTGGCGTTGGCGCTCGGCCATGGCGCTAAACGAGATGGATTGGGGCGCGTATACCGTCCCCTGGATCAGGCCGTTGTCTTGTAATGGGAAGAAGCCCTTGGGGATCCACAGATAGAGCAATACCGTCAGCACCAGGGTAAGCCCGGCGATCGCCAGGGTGAGGCGCGAATGATGCAGGGCCACGCTCAGGGCTCGGCCATAGGCGGTGATCAGCCGCTGAAACTGGCGCTCACAGGCCAGTGAGAAGCGGTTTTGGCGGCGTAGACGCGCCTGACTCAGCAGCCGGGCGCACATCATCGGCGTCAGGGTCAGCGAGACCAGCGCCGAGATCAGGATCGCCACCGCCAGCGTGACGGCGAATTCGCGGAACAGACGGCCGATGATGTCGCCCATAAACAGCAGAGGGATCAGCACGGCGATCAGTGAGAAGGTCAACGAGATGATGGTGAAGCCGATCTCGCCGGCCCCCTTCAGGGCAGCGGTTAGCGGTGGCTCACCATTCTCCAGATGGCGCTCGATATTTTCGATCACCACGATGGCGTCATCCACCACGAAGCCGGTGGCGATGGTTAACGCCATCAGCGTCAGGTTATTGATGGAGAATCCCAAGAAATACATGACGGCGAAGGTGCCGACCAGCGACAGCGGGACCGCCACGCCGGGGATCAGCGTGGCGGGCAGATTGCGCAGGAACAGGTAGATCACCATCACCACCAGAGCGATGGCCAGGAGTAGCTCATGACGGACGTCGCTGACCGAGGCGCGGATCGTCTGGGTACGGTCGTTCAATACCGAGAGTGTGACGGCGGCGGGGAGCGCGGTACGTAACTGGGGCAGCAGCGCCAGCACCGCGTCGGCGGTGGCGATGACGTTGGCACCGGGCTGGCGTTGCACGTTGAGGATTATCGCCGGATGGTTATCGGACCATGCCGCCAATTGGCTGTTCTCCGCCCCTTGTTCGACGGTGGCGATATCGCGCAGATAGACCGGCGCTCCGTTGTGGTAGGCGACGATCAGCGCCTGATACTCCTGCGGTGAACGCAGCTGGTCGTTGGCATTGAGGGTGATGGCGCGTGTCGGGCCGTCCAGACTTCCCTTCGGCGAATTGACGTTAGCGCTGGCGATGGCGCTACGGATCGCCTCGCTGCTCAGGCCATAGGCGGCGGCCGCGGCGCTGTTGAGCCGCACGCGTACCGCGGGGCGCTGTCCCCCCGCCAGGGTGACCAGGCCGACGCCGCCAACCTGGGCGATCTTCTGCGACAGGCGTGTTTCGACCAGATCTTCTACCTGCGGCAGGCTAAGGGCATCGGAGGTGACCGCCAGTGTCAGGATCGGTGGATCCGCCGGGTTCACCTTGCTGTAGATCGGCGGATAAGGCAGATCGTTCGGCAGGAGATTGGTAGCGGCGTTGATCGCCGCCTGTACCTCCTGTTCAGCCACATCCAACGCCAGCGAGAGGCGGAATTGTAGGGTGATCACCGAGGCGCCGCCGCTGCTTTGCGAGGACATCTGTTGCAGGCCGGACATCTGACCGAACTGGCGCTCGAGCGGTGCGGTGATGGCCGAGGCAGTGACGTCGGGGCTGGCGCCGGGGTAGAGGGTGACGACCTGGATGGTCGGGTAGTCGACCTGCGGCAGCGCCGACACCGGCAGTGCGCGGTAAGCGACCAGGCCAGCCAGCAGGATGGCGATCATCAGCAGGGTGGTGGCGACCGGGCGCAAGATAAACGGGCGTGATGGGCCGCCGCCGGGCGGGAGTGCGGGTGTGGCATGTCGACTCATGGGCGTGTGGCATCCTGGCTGTCGTCCGTCGCGCCTGTGCGACGGGCGGCGATGATCTCAACGCGGGCATTCTCCGTCAGCCGATCGATACCGTCGGTGACCACCCGCTCGCCGGGTTGCAGCCCCTGTAACACCACCAGCGCATCGCCGTCGCGCTCTCCGACGCGAATCGGACGTTGGTGAACGCGCTGCTGTGCATCCACGAGCCAGACGAAGCGCCCCTCGCGCCCGGTCTGCACCGCGGCGGCGGGGACCAGCAACGCCGGTTGCTGGCGGGCGATCTGGAGGCGCAGATTGACGAATTGGTTGGGAAAGAGGCGATCGTCTTGATTGTCGAAGCGCGCCTTGATCTTCAGGGTGCCGGTGCTGGTATCGATCTGGTTATCCAGACTAAGCAGACGCCCCGTCGCCAGCCGCTGGCGGTTGCCGCGATCCCACGCCTCGGCCAAGAGCGCCCCCGGCTGTTGCTGGGCCTGCTGTAGGCGAGGGATCTCGCCCTCTGGCAGGGTGAACAGCACATCGATAGGATGAGTCTGGGTGAGCACCACCAGTCCGTTGCTGTCCGCGCTGCTGATGTAGTTGCCCTCGTCGACCTGGCGTAGCCCGGCGCGCCCGGCGCTCGGCGCGCGGATGCGGCTGTAGTCGAGCTGGAGTTCGGCGTTGGCGACGTTAGCCCGATCACTGACCAGGCTAGCCTGGGCCTGAGCGACCAGCGAGGCCTGCGTGTCCAACTCTTGGCGCGACACCAGATTATCTTTGGCCAGGCGTTGATAACGCGCCAGATCGCGCCGGGCGTTATCCAGCAACGCCTGATCACGCGCCAGGGCACCCTGGGCCTGTTGCAGTTGGATCTGGAAGGGACGGGGATCGATCTCCGCCAGCAGATCGCCGGCCTGTACCTGCTGCCCCTCGGTGAAATGCAGCTTCATCAGTTGGCCGTCGACGCGGCTGCGTACGGTAACGGTATTGGAGGCGACGACGGTACCCAGTCCATCGAGGTAACTGTCGATCGTGGCGCTACGCACGCTGGCCGCCTGTATCGGCACCGGTTGTCCGTTGCCGCGCGGCCCGGTATTGGCGCGTTTTGCGCCGGGCTGACTGGCGCTGCTACTGGCGGGGGTATTCGGCTGTGCGAGCTGCCGCCAGGCAAAGAGGAACAGGGCGATCAGGAGCAGGCTGAACCCGATACGCCGGGCGCGTCGGGAGGTCAGGGCGGACATGACATTCATAGTAGGGAAACTCTCCTGCTTCCAGCCGACGGGCGGCATCCATTAATCAATCACGGGGCACGAATCGCTCGGGCGATACGCGCGACGGCCTGGCGCCTATTGTAGCCGTTTCACCCGGCGGCAAAATGGAGGAAATATGAAAATCGTGCGCCGTCGCGCTGCGAACGCCAGCCGGATAGGCGAGCAGGGATGTCAGGGCGTGAAAGTGGCGTTTTTTTCAGCGTTCGCCGCGTCGCCGCGTGTCGGCGATCGCACCTTGAACGGAACAGGGTGACAGTCAGGCTTTTTTTGCCCAAGATGAGAAAACCACTAGCGGGAAAGAGGCCACACTATGCTGAATGTGAATGAGTATTTTGCAGGGAAAGTGAAGTCGATCGGCTATGACAGCGGCACAATCGGCCGTGCCAGCGTGGGGGTCATGGAGAAGGGGGAGTATACCTTCTCGACGGACAGGCCTGAAGAGATGACGGTGGTGACCGGGGCGTTGCGGGTATTGATCCCCGGCGCACCCGATTGGCAGGTTTTTACGCCCGGGGAGACCTTCTTCATTCCGGGACACAGCGAGTTCAACCTACAGGTGGCGGAGCCTAGCGCCTACCTGTGTAAGTATCTGAGTCGTTAACGTCAGGCGCGAGGGCGGCGCGTGGCGCCGCCTAGCGTCTCGTCGGCAAATCCCATCTCGCCATAATGGCAGTGGCGAAACTCCGCCAATACCTTACGCACATAGGGCAGGGTCGTTTCCGGTAGCGCATCGGGCGTATACCAGGCGAGCGCGCTGCATTTGTGCGGTTCAGTATTCTCCACCACGGCGGCGTCATCGGCCAGATAGAACCATTGATCGACATAAGTGCGATCGGGGCTGCGCCGGTGCAAGGTATAGACATGCCGTAGCGCCGCTACCTGCGGCGTCAGGCCGATCTCTTCCTGCGCCTCGCGCACCAGCGCCTGACTGGCGGACTCGCCCGCCTCGACATGCCCGGCCGGCAGTGACCAGCAGCCATCGGCGAAGCCGGTGTTGGCACGGCACGCCAACAGGAAGCGCCCCTGACGCTCTAGGATCAGATAGACGGCGTGAAAGATCTGCCCATGTGCGGCCATCGGCGCGCTCCTCTCTGTGTTAGCCTTGTGCCTCACCGCCCAGCGCGGTGATCAGCTCGTCGATCAGTATCGCCAGTTCGCCGCTCATCAGGGTGAAGTCGGCATCGAAGCGGGCGGCATGATCGTCCCGATCGATATCCTCATTCTGATCGCGCAGGGTATCGGCGAACTTGAGGCGCTTGAGGGCGCCGTCGTCGGCCAGCACCAACTGGACACGTTCGCGCCAGTCCAGCGCCAGCTTGGTCACTAGCTTACCGGCTTCGATGTGGACGGCGATCTCGTCGCTGACCAGCTCCTGCTGTTTACAGCGGATCACGCCCCCCTCTTCCAGAATGGCCTTTAACTCGGCCTCATCTTGTAAGCTAAAGCCCGCCGGGGTATTCCCGCTGCGTACCCACTCCGTCAGGGTCAGCTCGATGGGATCCTCCAGCGTCAGGGGCACGACCGGCAGGGAGCCGAGGCTCTTACGCAGCAGCGCCAGCACGTCTTCCGCCCGCTTGGCGCTGGCGGCGTCCAGCATGATGCGCTGATTGAGCGTATCGATCCACAACCAGGTCTGATTGAAGCGGCTAAAGGCGCGCGGCAACAGGCTGTGCAACACCTCATCCTTAAGCGCATCCTTTTCGGTCTTCTTCAGCTTACGGTGTTGCTCCGCCTCCAGACGCTCGATCTTGGCTTGCAGCGCCTGCTTGAGGACGGGGGCCGGCAGGATCTTCTCTTCTTTACGGGCGCACAGCAGGATCTGACCGTTGGCGCAGTGGGTCAGGGCATCGCTGTCGCCACCGAGCGGGGGAACCCAGCCGGTGCGAGACATATCCTGGCTGCCACAGGGAGTAAATGCCATGGCGCTGAGTTGGGACTCCATCTCCTGCGCGACCAGCGGGGTTTCACGGTTCAGACGGTAAATCAACAGGTTCTTAAACCATAGCATGGGCATTTTTCCAGAATTTAGGGAGATAATAGCAGGCGTGATGATAGCGAATTCTCCCCGTTTCTTCACGGGAAAACTCCGCTACTATGACGGAGAGACGCGGTAAATGAGGAGCGACGGATGCGGATCGGCATTGATTTAGGTGGGACGAAGATTGAGGCACAGGCCCTGAGCGAGCAGGGAGAGACCCTGTTCCGGCGGCGCGTGGCGACGCCTCGCGACGATTATGCTGCCACGCTGGCGGCGATCGCGTCGCTGGTGGAGGAGGCCGAGCAGCAGTGCGGTCAACAGGGTACGGTCGGCGTCGGTATTCCCGGTACGCTCTCACCCTTCAGCGGCCGGGTGAAGAACGCCAACTCGACCTGGTTGAATGGGTCACGCTTGGATGCCGATCTCGCGCGCCGTATGGGGCGAGAGGTTCGTCTGGCTAACGACGCCAACTGTCTGGCGGTCTCCGAGGCGACGGATGGCGCGGCGGCTGGCGCTCGGGTGGTCTTCGCGGTGATTATCGGCACCGGTTGTGGTGCCGGCATCGCCCTAGAGGGCCGGGTGCATGCGGGCGGGAATGGCATCGCCGGCGAGTGGGGTCACAATCCGCTACCGTGGCTGGATGACGAGGAGCGCGCCATCGCCGCCGCCACCCCGTGCTATTGCGGGAAAGCGGGCTGCATCGAGACCTTCGTCTCCGGTAGCGCCTTCTGCGCCGATTACCGGCGTTTGGGCGGGGAGGCGCTCGATGGCGCGCAGATCATGGCGCGTGTCGCGGCGGGTGAGGCGTTGGCCCAGGCGACCATCGTCCGTTACGAGCGGCGTCTGGCTCGGGCGTTGGCGCAAATCATCAATATTCTCGACCCCGATGTGATCGTGCTGGGGGGCGGCATGAGCAATGTGACGCGCCTCTATCAGACCCTGCCCGATCTGATCACCCCCTGGGTTTTCGGCGGTGAGTGCCGTACCCCGATCCGCCAGGCACAGCATGGCGATGCCAGTGGCGTTCGCGGTGCGGCCTGGCTATGGCCGCTCTGAGCCGTCGGCCTGTTCGTGGGAGTCATGCGGCGTCGCTCGGTGGCGCCTAACACAGGAGAAGCGGATATGACATTACAGATCGAGATGTTGGCGGCGCGGCCGCTGTTCGCCTTGCGTTTAGTCGGGCCGTTGGAGCACACCCTGTCCGAGGGGTTTACGCGTTTAATGGCCTGGGCGGAGCGTCACCATCTGTCTGGGGAGTGGATGGCTATCTATTACGATAATCCCCAGCAGGTGGCGCCCGAGGCGTTGCGGGTGGATGTCGCCCTGGCGGCAGCGCCGGATGTGCCGTTGCCCGCCGATGCCGACGACGCCGGGGTCCGCCGCTTGACGCTGGCGGCGGGCCAGTATGCGTTGGCCGCGGTACAGGTCACTCAACATGACTTCGCCACCCCCTGGATGGCGTTGTTCGCCGAGCAACTGCCTGCCAGTGGCTATCGCCCGAGCGGGGGGCCCTGCTTCGAGCGTTACCTTAACGATGGCCGACTCACTGGCGAGTGGCAGTTGGAGTTGGGCGTACCGGTGGTAAAAGGGTGAATATGTGCGGATTTCGCCGAGCGGAGGGGGCGTCGACGGCGCGCCAATTGTACTTTGCGCCGAGACGCGCGAATATAAGTGAAATTTATCACAATTTATTGCAACTGAATGAAACCAACACAGCTCTGTTGCGGCGCGCTGGCGTTGCTGTTAGGGATCTGCCTACTGACCGCTCACCCCGCCTGGTATGGGTTGGCGCTGGTGAATCTGTTGACCTTCTCGCTGTATGGCGGCGACAAACTGGCGGCGCAGCGGCAGTGGAGGCGGATCCCCGAGCGTACCCTGCTGGGACTCGGCGTCGTGGGGGGCTGGCCCGGCGGATTGCTCGGCCAGTGGCTGTTTCGTCATAAGACGCGCAAGGCGGCATTCCGGAACGCCTTCATGCTGTCGGTGGTGGCCAACCTCCTGTTGTTGCTGGCGTTGTGGTATGGCCTGTATGGGCGTTGGTTGTTGTAGGGGGTGGGGGCCGAGGCCCCCACGCAGTGAACGCGCCAGCGGCCCCCGGCCTTAGTCGGCGGCGTCGCCCGCCACCCGGTAGCGACTGTCTAGGCGGCTGAAACCCAGCCCATTGATCTTCTTCACCCGGATCTGTAACGGGATACGCTCCTTCATCGCGTCGATATGGCTGATCACGCCGATGGTCTTACCGCTGGCGTTCAGGGTATCGAGGGCGTCCAGCGCGGTATCCAGCGTCTCGGCATCGAGCGTACCGAAGCCCTCGTCGAGGAATAGCGAGTCGATGCGGGTCTTGTGGCTGACCAGATCCGATAGCGCCAATGCCAACGCCAGGCTGACCAGGAAACTCTCCCCCCCGGAGAGGGTGCGCGTGTCGCGCCGCGCATCCGCCTGCCAGGTATCGACGACCTCCAGCTCCAGGGTGTCGCCTTCGCGCCGTTGCAGTTGATAGCGTCCATGCAGGCGCATCAGTTGCCGGTTGGCGAGATAGACCAGGTGATCCAGCGTCAGTCCTTGGGCGAACTTGCGGAACTTGTCACCGCTGCTGGAGCCGATCAACTGATTCAGATAGCCCCACTCTTGATACGCCCGCTCCCGTTGGCTGATCTCATCGAGCCAGCCTTGTAGGCTGAGGCGCCGTTGTTCATCGCTGTGCAGTTGTTGCTGTTGCTCACCCAGCGTGCGGCCAAGTTGGCGGAGGCGTTGGGCCAGATCGGCGCAGCGTTGGCTCAGATCGGGGTCGTCCTCGGTGACGCACAGCGCCGCCGGGCGGGTCGCCTCGCCGTCCTGCCAGGCCTGGCGTGCCGCCGCCAGTAACGCCGCACTCTGCTGACAGCGGCGTTGGCCGTCGTCGCGCAGGTCGCCGAGGCGCTGCGACTCCTCCTGGCTCAATCTGGCGGCGAGGAACGCCGCCTCATCGTCGAAGGGGGAGGCGGCGAGCGCCGTCAGCCACTGCTGCTGTGATGTCGCGAGGCGTTGCGTCAAGGTGTGGTGGTGGTGTTGGGCCGCCGCCAGCTCACCGCTGAGTCGCTCATGCTGTTGTTGCCAGCGTAGGCTGGCGTGCTGTGCTTCGCTGACGCGCTGTTCCCACGCGTGTTCCTGGCGTTGCAGTTCCGCTTGCACCTGAGCGACGGACTGGCCATCGAGCAGGGTTTGGCGTTGCGCCTGCTGTGACGCGTGTTGTGCGACTAACGCCTGATGCTCGCGCAGCAACACCTGGTGGCGCTGTTGCAGCTCGTCGAGTTGTTGTTGGCGTTGGCGCCACTGCTCGTCGCAGGTCAGGCGTTGTTGTTGCAGCTGTTGTTCGCGCGCCTCGCCTTGTTGCCAGCGCTGTCGCTCGGCCCGGCGCTCGGCCAGCCAGGCCTCGCTCTGCTGTGCCGTGGGCACCTCGAGATCGCATTCGTCCAGATCGGCGCTGATCTGTCGTTGCAGCGTCTCCAGTTGCTGCGCCAGCGTGCGTCGTTGCTGTGTGCTCTCTTGTTGCTGGCGGGTTAACGCCTGCTGCTGTTGGGCCAATAACCCTAATGCATGTTGTGCCTGAGCCACGTTTAGGCTTGCCTGAGTCAGACCATCGTGTGCCTGGCGAAGGCGTTGTTCGAGCGTCTCGCCTTGGTGTTGACGCTGATCCAGCTCACGTGCCTGAGCACTACATTGCTGTAGGTAGTCAGCGAGCGCCGTGGCCTCATCGAGAGGCAGCGTCACGGCGATCTCGGTGCAGTGCTGTTGCCAGCGCGCCCGGTGCTGCGTCAGGCGCAGTTCGAGCTGCTGGCGTTCGGCGCTCAGTTGGCTGTGTTGCGCGCTGATCTGGCGGTCGCGCTCGCTCAGCGCGCTCCCCTCTTGCCCGAGACGCTCGACCTCCTGGCTGAGGCGATCGCGCCGTTGTTGGCTCTCATCGAGCGAGGGGCGCGGAGCATCGCTCGCCAGGGGATGCTCGGTGGCACCGCACAGCGGACAGGGCTCTCCGTCGACCAGATGGGCACGCTCGGCCTCCAGCGTGATGAGGCGTTGTTGGAGCGCGATCTGTCGCTCCAGATCGAGCAGATGCTGGCGCTTTTCGCCGTAGTGACGCCGTTTCTCTGCCAACTGTTGCGCCAGCTGTTGCTGCTCCTGCTGCAGCGCCTCCAGGCGCGAGGTGAGTGTCGCGATTTGGGCGATCTCTTGCTGCGCCAGGGGCTGCAGGGCGATCAACTGCTGACGGGCATCATCCCCCCGTTGCAGGGCGGCTCGCTCGCTGGCCAGCCGGGCAGGCGGATAGCGCCGTTGCCAGGCCTGTAGCTCGGCCTCCAGCGCCTGGTGAGCCTGGCGTAGCTGCTGTTCGGCCTGCTGCTGGGTGTGCAGCGCCTGTTGCTGCGTGGCGTGTTGACGCTGGATCTCGCTCGCCTCCGCCGCCTGGCGGGCCTGGAGATCCGCGTATCGCTGTGCCTCGGCGCTCAGGGTGGCGCGCTGTTCAAACCACACCTGCCAGCGCGCGAGGCGCTCGCTCCATTGGGCATGTGTACTCGTCGCCGCCCGTTGCCGTTGCAGGGCATCATATTCGTGCTGTAACGCCTGGCGTTGTGCCGCGAGTTGCTGTTGCTGCTGGTGTAGACGCTGCTGTTGCTCGAGGCTCTCTTGGCACTGTTGCGCGCGTTGGCGCTCCGCCTCCTCCAGCTTTCCGAGCGCGTGATCGAGCGGCACGACCTGTTGGTTAATCAACGTCTGCGTCGCGTCGCGCCATTGGCGGAAGCGCTGCTGCTCGTCGAGTGCCTGCTGTAATGCCTGCTGCAGGGGGGCCTGCTGGCGGTGTAGTGCCGCGAGTTGGTCGGCCAGTTGCTGTTGATGCTCGACGGCTTGGCGCAGATCCTGTTCGGCCTGAGTCCACCCTTGGTAGTGCGGGTGTAGACGCAGCGCCGGTTCGGCTTGCGCGAGACGTGTCAGTTGCGGCTGGATCGATAGCCAATGCTGCTGTTCCTGTGCCGCTAACGCTTCGGCCTGGCTCAGCGCCTGCCGATGCTCTTGTTGGCGCCGTAACCAGGCCTGTTGCTGTTGCGCCTGCGCGAGCTGAGCGCCTAACTGCTGCTCCTGCTGTTGTCCCTGTTGCAGCTCGCCTTGCAGTGCGGCACGTTGCTCCTCGCTGAGCAACGCGACGCCGGCCACCCGCTCGCGCAGCGTTTCCAGTTCGAGCTTAGCCTGCTTAAAGTGTTCGAAGACGGCGCTGGAGAGTTGGCCGTAGATCTCGGTACCCGTCAGCTCCTCTAACAGCTCGGCACGTTTACCGGCATCGGCATTGAGAAAGGCGGCGAATTGCCCCTGGGACAGCATCATCGACTTGGTGAAGCGGCCAAAGTCGAGGCCGGTCAGTTCGGCGACGCGTTTTAGCTTGTCGTTGATCTTGTCACACAGGATGGTGCCATCATCGAGGCGAGCCAGCTCGGCACGGGGGGCCTGCAGCTTCCCATCCGGGCGCTGATTGGCGCGGCGCTGGCTCCAGAAGGCTCGGTAGCCGACCCCTTTGACTTCGAACTCGACCTCGGCCAGCGACTCGGCGGTGCCTCGGGTCATTAATTCATTCTGGCTGGCGGAGATGGTGTCCAGGCGTGGCGTCTGGTGATACAGCGCCAGGCAGATGGCGTCGAGTAGCGTCGTCTTCCCGGCACCGGTGGCGCCGGTGATGGCGAACAGTCCGCTGTCGCAGAATGGTGGGGCACTGAAGTCGATCTTCCATTCGCCGCGCAGCGAGTTGATGTTTTTAAAGCGTAGACTCAGGATCCTCATGCCGACGCCTCCCCAGGTTGGGCCAGTTCGATCTCGTGACACACCTGCTGAAACAGTTGCCGCGCGCGTGCCTGCTGTGTCGCATCGCCCTCTGACTCCAGCGCCAGGCGGCGATTAAAGACCTCGTCGGGCGTCAGTTCACTCAGGGTTTCACCCGCCTGCATGGTTAAGGCGCGTTGGCGCTGCTCTCGGCTGCGGCGTAGCAGCAGGATCTCCACCGGTAGGCTCGCCGCCTGCTGCTGCAAGGTGCGCTCGGCGTCGCTGAGCCAGCCGTCGCTATCGATCTCGATGTCTAGCCAGATCGGTTTCTCCGTCGCCTGGTCGCGTAATGCCTCCAGGGCGACGCCGATCTCGGCCAGATTCCCCTTCAGCAGGCGCATCGGTTGGCTCTGGGGAACCGCCAGAGGGGTGATTGCCTGTAATCCCTGGGCGTTCAGCTCAACCAGGCAGACACTCTTGGCGCTGCCCAACTCGTCGAAACTGAGCGGGATCGGCGAGCCGCTGTAGCGAATGTGCTCGGCGCGGCCGACACGCTGTGGCCGGTGGATATGCCCTAGGGCGATATAGTCGGCCGGCGGGAAGGCGCTGAGCGGCAAGGCATCCAGCGATCCGATGTAGATGTCGCGTACCGATTCGGAGCGAGTGGCGCCGATGGCGGTCAGATGACCGGTGGCGACGATCGGCAGATCCTGTCCCAGCGTCTGGCGTAGCGTCACGGCGCGTTGATACAGGTTCTGGTAGTGTTCGCTGATGGCGTGCTGTAACGCGAACTGTTTATCGTCTGCCGACTGACCGGCCTGGCTACGTAGCAGATCGCGCGGGCGGAGAAAAGGCACCGGACACAGGATGGCGCCGGGCGAGCCATCGCGCTGCGTGAGCAGCAGCGGCGCGTCGTCAGGCTGGGCATGGCTGATCACTTGGGTATGTAGGCAGGCCAACAGATCGCGCGACTCATTGAGGGTCGCCACGGAGTCGTGGTTACCGGCGAGGACGATCAGTTGGCAACCGCTCGCCTGGAGTGCCACCACGAAGCGGTTGTACAGCTCGCGGGCGTAGCTGGGGGGCGTGCCGGTATCAAACAGATCACCGGCGACGATGATGGCATCGACGCGATGCTGCTCGGCCTGTTGCTGCAGCCAGTCGAGAAATGCCCGGTGTTCATCGGCCCGGCTCTTGCCGTAGAAGTGCTGGCCAAGATGCCAGTCGGAAGTATGGAGTAGACGCATGGAGTCCCTTGGCAACGGGTGGCGTGCCCGCGTGGGCGGGCGGAAGCGATGGCGCTCAGTATACGCGGTGGGTATGGGGCGCGCCAAGGCACCCCTCGTCGAGGGCACACGGCATTACGCTTTTTTCATAAATCTGTCATAAAAATGACGCATAATTGCGGACGAATGACAATTACCTGGGAAGTCGATATGGCCAGACGCATTTTAGTCGTGGAAGATGAAACCCCCATCAGGGAAATGGTGAGTTTCGTTTTAGAGCAGAACGGCTATCAGCCGCTGGAAGCGGAGAGTTACGACGGTGCGTTGAGCCGGCTGTGCGAACCCTATCCCGACCTCATCCTGTTGGATTGGATGCTCCCGGGCGGCTCCGGCATTCAGTTGATTAAGCATCTGAAGCGTGAACCGGCCACGCGTGATATTCCGGTGATGATGCTGACGGCGCGCGGCGAGGAGGAGGATCGGGTGCGGGGCCTGGAGGTGGGGGCCGACGATTACATCATCAAACCGTTCTCGCCCAAGGAGCTGGTCGCGCGTATCAAGGCGGTGATGCGCCGCATCTCGCCGATGGCGCTGGAGGAGACCATCACCCTACAGGGGTTGAGCCTCGACCCGGTCTCGCATCGGGTGATGGCCGATGAGGCGCCGCTGGAGATGGGGCCGACCGAGTTCAAATTGTTGCACTTCTTTATGACACATCCCGAGCGCGTCTATAGCCGCGAGCAGTTGCTCAATCATGTCTGGGGCACTAACGTGTATGTAGAGGATCGTACCGTCGATGTCCATATTCGCCGCTTGCGTAAGGCGTTGGAGAGCAGCGGCCACGATCGCATGGTACAGACCGTGCGGGGCACTGGCTACCGCTTCTCCGCCCGTTTCTGATTGCCGCAGGCGATGGAGTCCTGACTGTGCTTGATAAACTATCCTGGAAGACGCTGCTCGCCGAGCTGCTCTTGTGCTGTGTGCCGGCCTTGTTGCTCGGTGCGCTGTTCGGTTACTGGTCCTGGTTCCTGCTGTTGGCGCTCTGCCTGTTGTGGCTGTGGCAGGGGTGGAACCAATTACGCCTCTCGCACTGGTTATGGGTGGATCGCAGCATGACCCCCCCGAGTGGACGCGGCAGCTGGGAGCCCTTGTTCTATGGGCTGTATCAGATGCAGCAGCGCAATCGACGGCGGCGTCGTGAGTTGACGCTGTTGATTAAACGCTTCCGTAGTGGGGCGGAGTCGCTGCCCGATGCCATCGTGATGCTGACCGATGAGGGCAATATCTTCTGGTGTAACCAACTGGCCCAACACCTACTCAGCTTTCGCTGGCCGGAGGACAACGGTCAGAATATCCGCAACCTGCTGCGTTATCCCGAGTTTAGCGCGTATCTGACCTCGGCCGACTATAGCCAGCCGTTGACGCTGCACCTAAATAGCGGACGCTACATGGAGTTTCGGCTGATGCCCTATAGCGAGGGGCAGCTGTTGATGATCGCGCGTGATGTGACGCAGACGCGTCAGCTGGAGGGCGCGCGGCGTAACTTCTTCGCCAACGTCAGCCATGAGTTACGTACACCGCTGACGGTGTTACAGGGCTATCTGGAGATGTTCGGTAGCGACGAGATGCCGGCGGCCCAGCGCGAGAAGGCGCTCGCCACCATGCAGGCGCAGACGCGGCGCATGGATGGTCTGGTACAGCAACTGCTGGTGTTGTCGCGTATCGAGGCGGCGCCGCACATCGACCTCAACGCGCTGGTGGATGTACCGGCGCGGCTCCATCTGCTGGAGCGCGAGGCGCACTCCCTCAGCGACGGTCGTCACACCCTGCGCTTTATCATCGACGAGACGCTACGGGTACGCGGCAACGAAGAGCAGCTCGGTAGCGCGGTCTCCAACTTGGTGTATAACGCGTTGAATCATACGCCGCCGGGCAGTGAGATCACGGTAAGTTGGCAGCGTACGCCGCAGGGCGCGCGCTTCACGGTCCGTGATAATGGCCCGGGGATCGCCAACGAGCACCTGAGCCGTCTGACCGAGCGCTTTTACCGTGTCGATCGTTCCCGCTCGAGCCGTACCGGCGGTAGCGGATTGGGGCTGGCGATCGTCAAGCACGCCTTGCAGCATCACGATGCACAGTTGGAGATCAGCAGCATCGTAGGCCAGGGGAGCTGTTTCGCCTTCACCCTGCCGAGCCATCTGGTGGTGAGCGCCGATCCGCGCTGATGCCGCAGGGCGAGGCCGGTTCATCCCTCTCTTGCTCTTGGCGGGCTCAGCGTCCGCCTCCCTTTCTGCCCGGCGGGGGGAGCGGCGCTGGCCGTCATCCGACTCGCTGGGCAATGGTGCACGCAGCGGCGGCGTCTAGGCGGGGGTTAACTCCTCGATGATCAGCCCCCAGCCTTCGACATCGCGCCAATAAGCTTGCTCCTTCTCCAGATCTAACTGCATCAGGCTGTTTTGTCGCAGATAATGGGCGGGGAAGCGCAGCACCCACTGGAGTCCACTGGTTTCTAATTGGAGAGTCTGGGGTGGTGTGGTGGCCTGACGCTGGTTATTGAGTAGGGTCGCGAGGCGGAGGATCTGGATCAGCGGCAGATACTGCTTCTTCTTGAACAGGGCGAAGCGTGGCAGATCCGCCAGACGCAATGCCTTGCGTTGGCAGCGAACCAGCGTCGCCAGCATCAACTGCTGCTCCTGAGTGAAACCGGGGAGGTTGGTGTATTGCAAGATATAGGCGGAGTGACGCTGCATGCCGCTGTGGTTGATGCTCAGGCCCACCTCATGCAGCGCGGCCGCCCAGTTGAGCAACGCCTCCAGCTGTGGATGGGCCAGGCGCGGGTTTTGCGCCATCCACTGCGCGTACAGTTGACGAACGCTGGCCTGGACGCGCTGCGCCTGTTCGCGATCGATGTTGTAGTGCTCCGCCAGGCTATGCGCGGTACGGCTCCGGATATCCTGGTGGCGGAAGCGCCCCTCCATCTCATACAACACCCCTTCGCGCAGTGCGCCGTCAGACAGGCGCAACTGTTTGATCGCCAAGGCATCGAACACGCCGCAGAGGATGGCGAGGCCGGGGACGAAGACCTGGCGCCGCTCCTCGGAGAGGCCGGGTAGGCGCAGCGCATCGACCCGTGGGTAGCGCAGCACCTCGTCGCACAACATCGCCAACCGCGCCGGGGTGATTAACCCATCCTTCTCGCCCATCGCCACCAGCACCTCATAGGCCGCCTTGATCGAACCGGAGGCACCCAACGCGGCATTCCACCCCTGAATGCGATACTGCCAGGCCATATTCTCCAGCTTCTGCGCCGCCGCCAGACGGGCACGCTGGAAGTTGGCGGGGGTAATCACCCCACCGGCGAAGAACTGTTGGGCGAAGCTGACGCAGCCCATACGCCGGCTCTCGACCAGCAGCGGATCAAAGTCTTCGCCGATCACCATCTCCGTCGACCCCCCGCCGATGTCGATGACCAGCTTGCGGCCCTTCTCCGGCTGCGTGTGGGCGACGCCCATAAAGATCAGGCGCGCCTCCTCATGGCCGGAGATGATCTCGATGGGGTAGGGGATCACCTTGGCGGCGCGTTTAAGAAACTCTTGGGCGTTATCCGCCTGCCGCAGGGCATGGGTACCGACGATGCAGACGTTCTCCGCCGGGAAGCCCTGTAGGCGTTCGGCGAACAGCGCCAGGCAGGCCAAGCCGCGTGCCATCGACTCCTCACTCAGTCGCTGCTGATCATCCAAGCCATCGGCGAGGTGGACGCGCTGCTTGAGCCGTCCCAGGATTTGTAGCGCGCCGTTGACGACGCGGGCGATCACCATGTGAAAGCTGTTAGAGCCGAGATCGACGGCGGCGATCTCCTGCGGACGGGGCGAAGAGGGAATCAGCGGCATAGGCGGCAGTCCGGTTTAGTCATGAGTTGGGGCAGCAAGGAGTGCCTGCGCCCGTTGAGCGTCGGCGGATTCCAGCGCCCGGATGTAGTCGTAGATCGCCAGTTGCGAACGCACCTTGCGGCGATTGCCGCGCGGCACCCGGCGGTTACTGAGTTCGCGATCGAGGTAGCGCGCCTTGACCGTATCGCTGAATTGCAGCTCCAGCAGTTCCAGCACCCGTTGCCGCAGCTGTGGATCGAGTAGGCGTACCCCCACCTCGATGCGGTAATCGATGTTGCGCGTCATCCAGTCGGCGGAAGAGAGGAAGACCTGCGGATCGCCGTGGTTGTCGAAGACATAGACCCGCGCATGCTCCAGGAAGCGATCCACGATGCTGATGGCGCTGATGTTGTCGCTCACGCCAGGGATCCCCGGCACCAGCGAGCACATGCCGCGCACCAGCAGACGGATCTTGACTCCGGCGCTGGAGGCGGCGTACAGGCGATCGACCAGCCCCTTGTCCACCAGGTTGTTGACCTTCAAGGTGATGCCGGCGCCCAGCCCGGCCTGGGCATGGGTGATCTCCTGATCGATGAGCTGATACAGCATGCGACGGGAGTTCTGCGGCGACACCATCAGATACTCGAAGTTGACCGGACGATAGGGGTTTTCGATGAAGTTGAACACCCGGCGTACCTCGTTGGTGATGCGCGCGTCGGCGGTGAGCAGCGAATAGTCGGTGTAGAGGCGTGCCGTCTTTTCGTTGAAGTTGCCGGTGCCGATATGGGCATAGCGCACGATGTCATCGCCCTCGCGGCGTGAGATCAAGAATAGCTTGGCGTGGATCTTCAACCCCGGCGCCGAGAAGATCACATGCACCCCGGCCTCCGTGAGCCGCTTGGCCCAGTGGATGTTGGCCTCCTCGTCGAAGCGTGCCTGCAACTCGACCACCACGGTAACCTTCTTACCGTTGTGGGCGGCGTGGATCATCGATTCGATGATGCGTGAGTTCTTGGCCACCCGGTAGATGTTGATCTTGATCGCCAACACACTGGGGTCGAAAGAGGCCTGGCGCAACAGCTCTAGCACATGTTCGAAGGTGTGATAGGGGTAATAGAGCAACACGTCGTGATCGCGGATGGCGTCGAAACCGTTGCGGAAGCGATCGAACCATACGTGACGCAGGCGTGGCAGCGGGCGATTGAGCAGATTGGCCTTACCGACATTGGGGAACTTGATGAAATCTTTAAAGTTATGGTAGCGCCCCCCGGCAATCAGCGAGTCGTAGGAGGAGATGCCCAGCTTGCGGGTCAGCAGCGCGACTAATTCGTCGGGCATATCGCGCTGGTAGACGAAGCGTACCGGCTCGGCGGTGAGACGCTGCTTGAGGCTGGAGGACATCAGCTCCATCAGGCTGGACTCCATCTCCGTCACCAGATCGTATTCGGCGTCGCGGGTCATCTTCATCGAGTAGGCGTTGAGGGTATGGTAGTCGAAGAAGCCCTTGAAGATGTCATCCAGGCAGTAGCGTAGGATGTTGTCCACCAGGATCATCGGCTTGCGACGGCGTGGCGTCTCCGGCGGTAGCGTGATAAAGCGCTCGACCTTGTCCGAGGGGATCTCCAGCAACGCGTAGCGGGTCTGTTGACCGTTGATGATTTCGACCGCCAGGTAGGTGTAATCATCCTTGAGGAAGGAGACCAGGTCGGTCTCCTCATCGAGCATGATCGGCGTGATATGCTGGCGTAGATGGTTACGATAGTACTGGCGTAGCCACACCTGTTGATTTTCCGAGAGTTGGCGCTCGTTGATCAGGAAGATCTGATTGCGTGCCATCTCTAACAACAGATCGTTGTAGAGCGAGTCGAATTCCTGGTCGGCCTTTAGCACCTTGGCCTGGATCTGCTGGAGGAGGTGGCGTGAATTGCCATTATCGGTGCCTTGCTCCTCACTGATCAGAATACGGCGTTTCAGCTCGGCGAAGCGTACCTTGTAAAACTCATCCAGGTTACTGGAGTAGATGCCGAGGAAGCGCATGCGCTCGATCAGCGGATTACTCTTGTCGGCGGCCTCCTGCAATACGCGCTCATTGAAGGATAACCAGCTGAGTTCTTTGTCGATGTAGCGCTTTTCCTGCCCCATGATGACTCCAGTAGCCAAGCAAAAACAATCCGCCCCGGTGTTGTCCTGACCGGAGTGGCCCGCCGACGACGGGCCATGATGCGGACTATTATGGCGAGTCTCAGGGGAGAAAGTCCAACCGGCGCGTTAGACGCCCGACGTCTCGCCGCCGTTGGCGCGGTACATGGCCATGTAACGGTGTTGGAACATACACATGCGAATGGCGTTGCGATACTCGCCATTGATGAAAAACTCGTGGACCAGCTCACCCTCGATCTCGAAGCCCAGCTTGCTGTAGATATGGATCGCCTTGTGGTTCTCCTTATCGACCAAGAGATAGAGCTTATACAGGTTTAGCACCGCGAAGGCGTGCTCCATCGCCAGCAGCGCGGCCTTACTGGCGTAGCCTCGGCCCTGATGGGCGGGATCGATGATGATCTGGAATTCGGCGCGGCGATGAATGTGGTCGATCTCCACCAGCTCGACCAGCCCGATCTTGTTGCCATCCTGCTCGACCACGAAGCGGCGTTCGCTCTGGTCGTGGATATGCTTATCGTACAGTTCGGCCAGCTCGACGAAGGCGATATACGGCTCTTCGAACCAATAACGCATCACGCTGGCGTTGTTATCGAGCTGATGGACAAAGGGCAGGTCTTCCCGTTCCAGGGGATGGAGCCTGACGTGGCTGGTGCTGGACATGATCGTTCCTCTCGTCACAGATGGTGGGCGGCCGGCGGGCCGCCGAGTAGGAGCGATAGTATAACTGTTGTTTATCGATTACAGCAGGGGGCTAGTCGTCGGCGTAGCCTTGCGGCGGTAACGGGCGACCGTCTAGCCAGGCTTGTGGCGCGTGGTATTGCAGGCGGCCTTGGCAAAACCAGGCGACGACCAGCGGATAGATGGCATGCTCTTGCACCTGCACTCGGGCGGCGATCTCCTCGACGCTGTCGTCGGGGAAGATCGGCACCCGTGCCTGGAGCACCACCGGGCCGCCGTCTAGCGTCTCGCTGACGAAGTGCACCGAGGCGCCATGCTCACGATCCCCCGCCGCCAGGGCGCGGCGGTGGGTGTCTAGGCCAGGATAATGCGGCAGTAGCGAGGGGTGAATGTTGAGCATCCGCCCGTGGAAGCGGCGGACAAAGTCGGGCGACAAGATGCGCATATAGCCGGCCAGTACCAGCAGATCGGGCTGGTAGGCGGCGATACGCTCCGCCAGCGCGGCGTCGAAGGCCTGACGGTCAGGATAATCCGTGGGCACCAACGCGTGGGCATCGATGCCCGCCTGACGCGCGCGCGTCAGGCCGTAAGCATCGGCGCGGTTGCTGAAGACGGCGACGATCTGCCCCGGGATGCGTCCCGCCTGACAGGCCGCAATCAAGGCCTGAAGATTACTGCCCTGGCCGGAGATGAGGACGAGGATACGTTTCATCGCCTTCCCCTTAACGCAAGATCTCGACCTGCGGCTCGTCGCCCTGTGCCTCGGCGATGTGACCCAACAGCCAGGCCTGCTCGCCCTGTTGCGTCAGGCGCAGCAAGGCGCTCTCCACTTCCTCCTGTGGCAGCGCGATCACCATGCCGACGCCACAGTTAAAGGTGCGGTACATCTCGTGGCGGCTGACATTACCCGTCTGTTGCAGCCAGTCAAAGATCGCCGGCCATTGCCAGCTGTTCTCGTCGATCACCGCCTTGCTGCCGGCAGGCAGTACGCGGGGAATATTTTCCCAGAAGCCGCCGCCGGTCAGGTGGGCCAGGGCGTGCACGTGATGGTGGGCGATCAGATCCAGACAGGCGGCGACGTAGATCTTAGTCGGCGCGAGCAGATGGTCGGCCAGCGCACGCCCCGCCAACTCGGTGTGACGCGGGTCGCAACCGCTAACCTGCAAGATCTTGCGGATCAAGGAGTAGCCATTGGAGTGGGGGCCGCTGGCCGCCAGGGCGATCAGGGCGTCGCCGGGGCGTACTTGGCTGCCGTCGATGATCTCTGACTTCTCGACGACCCCGACGCAGAAACCGGCGACGTCATAATCTTCGCCGTGGTACATCCCAGGCATCTCGGCGGTTTCTCCCCCGACCAGCGCACAGCCAGCCTGCTTACACCCCGTGGCGATCCCGCTGATCACGCTGGCGGCGGTATCGACATCCAGCTTGCCGGTGGCGTAGTAGTCGAGGAAGAACAGCGGCTCGGCGCCCTGAACCACCAGATCGTTGACGCACATCGCCACCAGATCGATGCCGATGGTGTCATGGCGTTGCAGATCCATCGCCAGGCGCAGCTTGGTGCCGACGCCATCGGTGCCGGAGACCAGTACCGGCTCGCGGTATTTCTGCGGCAACGCACACAACGCGCCAAAGCCACCGAGTCCTCCCATCACCTCGGGACGGCGAGTCTCCTTGACGACTCCCTTAATCCGGTCGACCAAGGCATTGCCCGCATCGATGTCTACTCCGGCGTCTTTGTAACTGAGCGTGGTTTTGTCGGTCACTGCGTAAATCCCCATGGCGGTTAGGCGTGGTCCGCCGGGCGTGTCTGGACGCTGGCGAACCCTGCGGAAAATGTCAGGCGGCGCAATTCTAGCAGTCAAAGCAATCGTTTGCTATCCCCTTATCGCCGACGTGAACGTTTTCGTCGTGCTAGATAGAGAGTGTTCCTTCATTGACGAAGATCATAATTTTTCCTCTGGCATCCCGGCGAAAAGGCGGTATAATCTCGCGATTTTTTTGGGCGCAGAACAGCTACATGGGAGAAAAAAAATGAAGATCGTTGAAGTGAAACACCCGCTTGTGAAACACAAACTGGGTTTGATGCGTGAAAATGACATCAGCACCAAACGATTCCGCGAACTGGCCTCGGAAGTGGGCAGTTTGCTGACCTATGAAGCGACCGCAGACCTCGAAACAGAAAAAGTAACCATTGATGGTTGGTGCGGCCCGGTCGAAGTTGAACAGATTAAAGGGAAAAAGATCACCGTGGTGCCGATCCTGCGCGCAGGGTTGGGCATGATGGAAGGGGTACTGGAGCATGTGCCGAGCGCCCGTATCAGCGTGGTCGGTATTTACCGTAACGAAGAGACGCTGGAGCCGGTGCCGTACTTCCAGAAACTGGTATCGAATATCGATGAGCGTATGGCGCTGGTGGTCGATCCGATGCTGGCGACGGGGGGGTCGATGATCGCCACCATCGATCTGCTGAAGAACGCCGGTTGCCGTGCGATCAAGGTGTTGGTGCTGGTCGCCGCACCGGAAGGCATCGCCGCGCTGGAGCAGGCGCATCCGGATGTCGAGCTGTATACCGCCTCCATCGATCAGGGGTTGAACGATAAAGGCTACATTATCCCGGGGTTGGGCGACGCCGGCGATAAGATATTTGGTACCAAATGACCCGTGAGCCGACTCGTTAGTCGGCTTTTTTTTGGCGTGGCGGCGCTTCACCGCCATGCCTTGCCAGAGTATAACACCCTTCAACGTTATTAGAGGAAACTGACATGACCCGTCGCGTCATCGGTGTCAGCGAGCGCCCGCCGCTGCTGCAAACGATTCCGCTGAGCTTCCAGCATCTGTTCGCCATGTTTGGCGCCACCGTGCTGGTGCCTATCCTGTTTAAGATCAACCCGGCGACGGTATTACTGTTTAATGGTATCGGCACCCTGCTGTACCTCTTCATCTGTAAGGGGAAGATCCCCGCTTATCTCGGTTCCAGCTTCGCCTTTATTTCGCCGGTGATGCTGCTGTTGCCGTTGGGCTATGAGTTGGCCTTGGGCGGCTTCATTATCTGCGGTGCCCTGTTCTGCCTGGTGGCGTTAATCGTCAAGAAGGCGGGGACGGGGTGGTTGAATGTGATCTTCCCACCGGCGGCGATGGGGGCCATCGTGGCGGTGATCGGTCTGGAGCTGGCCGGTGTCGCGGCCAACATGGCCGGTCTGTTGCCCGCCGACGGTAGCCATGCCGATACGACGACCATCACCATTTCGATGGTGACCCTGGCGGTGACGGTCCTCGGTTCGGTGCTGTTCCGGGGCTTCCTGGCCATCATCCCGATCCTGATCGGGGTGCTGGTCGGTTATGCGCTCTCTTTCTACCTGGGCGTCGTCGATATTACGCCGATCAAAGAGGCGCACTGGTTTGCCCTGCCGACCTTCTATACGCCGCGCTTCGAGTGGTTCGCCATTCTCACCATCCTGCCGGCTGCGCTGGTGGTGATCGCCGAGCATGTCGGTCATCTGGTGGTGACCGCCAACATTGTGAAGAAAGATCTGATGCGCGATCCGGGACTGCATCGTTCCATGTTCGCCAACGGCTTCTCCACCATGATCTCCGGCTTCTTCGGGTCGACGCCGAACACCACCTACGGCGAGAATATCGGTGTGCTGGCGATCACCAAGGTCTACAGCACCTGGGTCATCGGTGGGGCGGCGATCTTGGCGATCCTGCTCTCCTGCGTCGGTAAGTTGGCGGCGGCGATCCAGGTGATCCCGGTGCCGGTAATGGGCGGGGTCTCGCTGTTACTGTACGGGGTGATCGGGGCTTCCGGTATCCGCGTGTTGATCGACTCCAAGGTGGACTACAACAAGGCGCAAAATCTGATCTTGACCTCGGTGATCCTGATCATCGGTGTCAGCGGCGCGAAGGTACACATCGGCGCCGCCGAGCTGAAGGGGATGGCGCTGGCCACCATCGTCGGGATCGGCATGAGCCTGCTGTTCAAGCTGTTTAGCCTGCTGCGTAAGGAAGAAGAGATCATCGAACTGCCCGAGGATATCTGATCGTTGGAATGAGGCGGCCAGCGGACAGGCCGCTTTTCCCTGGGAGCCGCGCCGTCCTACTGTCGGCGCGGCTTTTTGCTCGGCAGACGGATTAGCGCATGCCAGGGCGAATTTCTGTGTTAAACTGAAAACGTTTTTTGCAAGTTCATGTCTGAGGTGATTCTGAACACGCCCACCCAGCTTTCATTGCCGCTCTATCTGCCCGACGATGAAACCTTTGCCAGTTTCTATGCGGGAGAGAATGCCGCGCTGCTCGCCGCGTTGCAGAATGCATTACGTCAGGAGCACGCCTCCTACATCTACTTTTGGTCGCGCGAGGGCGGCGGCCGCAGCCACCTGTTGCACGCGGCCTGTGCCGAGATGTCGCAACATGGCGAGGCGGTGGGGTTTGTGCCGCTGGATAAACGCGCCTACTTCGTGCCGGAAGTGTTGGATGGCATGGAGCAGCTGGCCTTAGTCTGCATCGACAATATCGAATGTATCGCCGGCGATGAGGCCTGGGAAATGGCCATCTTCAACCTGTACAACCGCATTCAAGAGAGCGGGCGCTCACGCCTGTTGATCACCGGCGATCGGCCGCCGCGTCAGCTGAATCTGCATCTGCCCGATCTGGCCTCGCGCCTGGACTGGGGGCAGATCTATAAGCTACAACCCCTGGGGGATGAAGAGAAGCTGCAGGCGCTGCAACTGCGCGCCCGGCTACGTGGCTTCGAGTTGCCGGAGGATGTGGGGCGTTTCCTGTTGAAGCGCCTGGATCGTGAGATGCGTACGCTGTTTATGACGCTGGATCAACTCGATCGCGCCTCGATCACCGCACAGCGTAAGCTGACCATTCCCTTCGTCAAAGAGACGTTGCTGCTTTAGCCGCGGGTTTGACGAGATCCCCATGCGCATCGTGGTGCGCATCACAATAACGGGCGGCGATGGCTGCCCGTTATCGTTGTCTTCCCGTTATCGTTGTCTTCGCTCCCCTCTGGCGTTAGAGCAGCGCCAAGACCTGCTCCGGCGGTCGGCCGAGACGTGCGCGTCCATCTTTGACCACGATCGGGCGTTCGATCAGTTGCGGATACTGCACCAGGGCGGCGATCAGCGCCGCCTCGTCCACACTCGCCTCATCGAGGCCCAGGCTTTGATACAGCGCCTCGCCCTGACGCATCAGTTGGCGTGCCGAGCTGAAGCCCAGCGCCTGGAGCAGCGCGCGAAGGGTGGCGGCATCCGGTGGGGTCTCCAGATAATGCACGACCTCGGGCTGGATACCGCGCTCGGTTAACAGTTGCAGGGTGGCGCGACTCTTGGAGCAGCGCGGATTGTGGTAGATGACGACGGCAGACATAGCGGCTCCTGCTGGCTGGGGTGAGCGGGGCGACTCCCGACCGTAGCATGCCGGGAGCGCCGTTGAATTAACGACGTTGGTACTGTTTGAAGCGTTCTTGCAGTTGACGCAGTTGATCGATGCGTGCGTCATAACGCGCCTGCTTCAAGCTGCCGAGTGGGACCAGGGCGCTGGCATTGCCCAGCAAGCCGATGGCTTGTTGCAGTTCGCCCGTCAGCGCCAACTGCTCGGCGCGGGCGGCCAGCTCCTCATCACGCAGCCCTTGGGCGCCACTGGCCTGGGCTAACAACTCCCAGCCGTTGACGTCGTTGGGGTGGCTATAGGTATAGCGGTACAGCAGGCGGGAGGCCTGTGCGGCCTTTCCCCCCTGAATGTAGGCATTCGCCAGGTTGATCTGCAAGACGGCATCGTTGCGATTTTTCGCGAGCGCCGCCTCTAGACGGGCGATGGCGGCGGCAGCCTGTTTCTGGTTGAGATCGATGTCGGTCATCAGGTCGATATACCAGACGTTGTCAGGATCGGCGCTCAGTAGGGGTTGCAGGGTGCGACGCGCATCGTCGAATTTGTTGGCCTGAGAGAACAGAATCGCTTGGCCATAGCGTGACGCCGCCTGCTCACGCACATTGCCGCGCGCCATCGCGTCCAGCATGTCGCTACTGAGGTAGCCGCCATCGATATCGTTGCCGCTATACATGCCCAGGGTACGCATCTTGGCCAGCAGGTAGTCTAGCGACGACTGTACCGGGTGCGGGCGCATCTGGTTGGCGCGGTTACGGGTATCCGTCAGACGGCTGTCCGGCAACGGGTGGGTCAGCAGCATCTCCGGGGGCTTAGAGGAGTAGCGCGACTGGTCGGCCAACTTCTGCAGGAAGTTGGGCATCGCCTGCGGATCGAACCCCGCGCGCTGCAACACCTGGATCCCGATGCGATCCGCCTCCTGCTCATTCTGTTGGGTAAAGCTGATGATCCCCTGTTGGGTCCCAGCCAGGGTCCCGGTGAGGGCCGCCATACCCGCCTGAGGGCTGGCCATCGCCAGCAGAATCGAACCGAGCGCGCCGACCCAGGTCAGCGGCGCGGTACGTTGCTGTTCCTCCATCGCCCGCGCCAGGTGGCGTTGGGTGACGTGTGAGATTTCATGCGCCATGACCGAGGCCAGCTGGCTCTCATTATCGGTATAGCGGAATAGGGCACTGTGCAGCACCACGTTGCCGCCGAAGAAGGCGAAGGCGTTGATCTCGTCGTTACGCACCAGATAGAAGTGGAACGGGGTGCGCACCCCGTCGGCATGGGCCACCAGCCTCTCACCCAGGCGGTTGATGTAGCCGTCGAGGAGTGGGTCATTGATCAGCGGTGCGCTGGCACGTAACTGACGCACGTAAAAATCCCCCATGGCCAACTCTTGGTTGATGCTGAGGATATTACCGGCGGTGGTACCGATGTCCGGTAGCTGCTGGTCCTGGAACGGGGCCGCGTACAACGAGGGTGTCGCACCGAACAGTCCGCCCGTTAGCAGCAGAGCGATAAGCGATCTGTTAAACCGTAAAGTCATAAGTAACGCTTCCAAGGCAACGATAGACATTTGACGCTGATCGCGGCGAAGAGTTCTTCTTCCCGCTCCCGCTCTCTATTACACTAGGCGCGCGAGAGGAACGTGTCCTGCAATAATTGAGGTTTATCATTCTGCCACTATTATCCGGCCGTGCCAAAGCTTGTTAGATTTTATTTATCCTATTGTTATGTAACCCTATTTATAGGTGATCGCGTCATGGCACAGAATGAGGGAGTATAACCGTGCTTGAAATGCTGATGCAGTGGTACCGGCGTCGTTTTACCGACCCGCAGGCGATTGCCCTGCTGACCATACTGCTAGTGGGCTTTTGCATTATCTATTTCTTTAACGGCATCTTGGCGCCGTTGCTGGTGGCCATCGTGCTGGCCTACCTGTTGGAGTGGCCGACTAATAAGCTGGAGGGCATCGGTTGTTCGCGGATCTGGGCGGTGTGCGTGGTCCTGCTGGTGTTTATCGGCATCGTGCTGGTGACGATGTTGGTGTTGATCCCCATCGTCTGGCAGCAGGGGTTGGGGCTGATGGGTGACATGCCGAAGATGGTCACCCGTTTCTATGAGTATGCCGCCACCCTGCCACGCCGCTATCCGGCACTGATGGACGCCGGCATCATCGACGTGGTGGTGGAAAATCTGCGTGCGCGCATGGCGCTGATGGGCGAGTCGGTGCTGAAGTTCTCCTTAGCCTCGCTGGTGGGGATGGTGACGCTGGCCATCTATCTGGTGCTGGTGCCGTTGATGGTGTTTTTCCTGTTGAAGGACAAGGAGCAGATGCTCAACGCGTTGCGCCGGGTCTTGCCGCGTGAACGTGGGCTGGCCGGGCAAGTGTGGTTGGAGATGAATCAGCAGATCACCAACTACATCCGCGGCAAGGTGGTGGAGATGATCGTGGTCGGTGTGGCCACCTATCTGGTGTTCCTGATACTGGGGTTAAACTATGGCCTGCTATTGGCCGTCCTGGTCGGCGTCTCGGTGTTGATCCCTTATATCGGCGCGGTGTTGGTCACTATCCCGGTGGTGCTGGTGGCGCTGTTCCAGTGGGGGATGGGGGCGGACTTTTGGACGCTGTTTATCGCCTATCTGGTGGTGCAGGGATTGGATGGTAACGTGCTGGTGCCCTTGCTCTACTCGGAGGCGGTCAATCTGCATCCGTTGGTGATCATCTTGTCGGTGATCATCTTCGGCGGCTTGTGGGGATTTTGGGGCGTCTTCTTTGCCATCCCGTTGGCGACCCTGGTCAAGGCGGTGATCCATGCCTGGCCGGACGACTTTGGTAATGAGGCGCCGGGCGACACGGCGAAGTAAGAGTAACGCGGCGCGAGTGGCGCCGCGGGATTACGCGCGCTTATGGATGGCTGCGTAGGTAGGCCAGCACCACCTCGCTGTGGGTGCTGGTCTTAAAGTTATCGAACACATGCTCTACGCGGCCGTTAGCGTCGATCAGGAAGCTAATACGGTGGATGCCGTCATAGCTCTTGCCCATGAACGATTTCTCGCCCCAGACGCCAAACTGTTCGGCAACCTGGTGATCCTCATCGGACAGCAGGGTAAAGTTGAGCAACTCTTTTTCGGCGAAGCGTGACAGTTTCTCTGGCTTATCACTGCTAATGCCGAGCACTTCCACATCAAGCTGCTTCAGTTCCGCCATGTTATCGCGCAATCCGCAGGCTTGTACCGTACAGCCCGGGGTCATCGCTTTGGGATAAAAATAGACCAACACTCTCTGGCCCTGGAAGTCGGCCAAGCTGATCTGCTCACCATCTTGATCCAACAAGGTGAACTGGGGGGCGAGGCTACCGGCTTGCAATGGACTCATTACCATTCTCTCCATCTCTTTTATTCGTCATGCTGAGAATAATTCACTACGTTAATGCTGCCCTGGGCGTTCAGCTCGTCACATAACTGGTTGAAGGCCTGCTCGATCAGGCTGGGATCCTGGTTCGCTGGGCTGTGGGCGGTGATCTGGATATAGAGCTGTTGCTCCGCCGAGCCGTCACGGGTTTGGGTGCGTGAAACCAGCTCGGCGATGTTCATCTGATGCGAGTCGAACAGATCGGTGAAGCGTTCGATGATGTGTGGCGAGTCTTTGACCTCCACCTGCACCCAGACCGTCGCTGGCATGGTGGGGCGTTCGTGCCAGGCGGTGCGCTTCATGACGATCAGCAGATCCATCTCGACACCTTTCAGCGGCAGGGTCGATTCGATCAGGGTTATCGCGTTCCAGCTGCCGGAGAGCAGCATGATGAACGTGAACTCTTCGCCCAACATCGCCAGACGGCTGTCTTCAATGTTACAGCCGCAACTACTGACGTGGCGGGTAATATTGTTGACGATACCGGGGCGGTCCGCGCCAAGGGCGGTGATGACTAAATAGTGTTGATTGGGCTGTGGCAAAAGAGTTCTTCCTGTAATGGGGATCGGGTGTACCAAGGTAATCATAAAAAAAAGTACGCGACAAGCAATTAGCATTCAGATGTCTACTTGCGTTGGCAATGCTTTAAAACGTACCATGAGACGCCTGTTTTTAGAGGGGGATGGAGTATGTTCACGGGAAGTATTGTCGCGCTGGTCACGCCGATGGATGACAAGGGTCATGTCGACCGCGCAAGCCTGAAAAAGTTGGTGGATTACCATGTCGCCAGCGGTACGTCGGCGATCGTTGCCGTGGGCACCACCGGTGAGTCGGCGACGTTGAATCATGACGAGCATGTTAACGTCGTCTTACAGACGCTCGAGCTGGCCGATGGACGCATCCCGGTGATCGCCGGGGCGGGTGCCAACGCCACCAGCGAGGCCATTGCGCTGACGGAGCGCTTTAATGATAGCGGTGTGGTGGGCTGCCTGTCGGTGACGCCTTACTATAATAAACCGACTCAGGAGGGGCTGTTCCAGCACTTCCGCGCCATCGCCGCCTGTACCGATCTGCCGCAAATCCTGTATAACGTGCCGTCACGTACCGGTTGCGATATGCTGCCGGCCACCGTGGCGCGTCTGGCGCAGATTGAAAATATCGTCGGAATTAAAGAGGCCACCGGGAACTTAAGCCGTGTCGGGCAGATCCAAGAACTGGTCAACGATCAGGATTTCATCCTGCTAAGCGGCGATGATGCCTCGGCATTGGATTTTATGCGCCTAGGCGGGCAGGGGGTTATCTCGGTTACCGCGAACGTCGCGGCACGCCAGATGGCAGAGATGTGCCGCCTGACGCTGGCCGGTGAGATCGCCGCCGCCCGCAAACTGAATCAGTGTCTGATGCCGCTGCATCACGACCTATTTATAGAAGCAAACCCGATACCCGTAAAATGGGCAACCAAGGTATTGGGCTTGATAGCGACCGACACCCTGCGTCTGCCGCTGACACCATTGAGCGACGCTGCGCGCCCGGTGGTAGAACGCGCACTGCGCCATGCCGGTGTGCTGTAACTCTTAGGGAGATTGAATGGCTTACTCAGTACAAAAGTCGACGATTGCCACCCTCGTTGGCGTCTCTTTGGCGATGATGCTCTCCGCCTGCTCCAGCGACCAGCGCTACAAGCGTCAGGTTAGCGGGGACGAAGCGTACCTGGAAACGCCGGCGCTGCAGGAGCTGAAGGCACCGGCGGGGATGATCCTGCCGCTGCAGAATAGCACCTACGATATTCGTTTTGGCAATGATAAAGGGGCTATTGGCAAGGCGCTGGATATCCGTCCTCCGGCTCAGGCGTTGGCACTGCTGAATGGCTCACGCGCCCAGTATAGTAACGGCGCCGCCATCATGCTGGTGGAGAACACCGCGGGCACCCATGGGTTGTGGGGGCAGGTGGTGCGTGCGGTACAGGCGGATAACTTCCCGATCGCCAACCGCCAGGACGCCAGCCAGTCGTTGACGACGGACTGGATCGCCTTTAATCGTGCCGATGAAGATCAGCAGTATCGCGGGCGTTATCAGATCTCTGTGCAGCCGCAGGGGTATCAGACGGCGATCGTGGTCAAGTCTCTAGCCCTGGAGCAGAGTGGTTCGCCGGTGACGGCGAACGGCGAGATCCAGCGCTATGCGGTTAATGTATTGAACGATGTGGTTAGCAATCTGGATAAGATCCAGGGTGAGCTGGCAGATGCCCGCGCGAATCGCACCATCGGTCAGATCGATGTGCAGAGCGGGGCGGATGATACCGGCCTGCCGTTGCTGATCGTGCGTGCGCCTTATGCGCAGGTCTGGGAGCGCGCGCCGGCGGTATTGACGCGTCTGGGGATGACGATCAGCGACAGCAGCCGTCCGCAGGGCACCATCGCGGTGAAATACAAGGAGCCGAGTAGCAGCACTTGGGAGAGCTTGGGTGTGAGCGCTCCGGATCTGGCTAATGGCGACTACAAGATCCAAGTCGGCGATCTGGATAACCGCACCAGCCTGCAGTTCCTCGATAGCAAGGGACAACCGTTGACGCAGGCGCGTAACGACGCGTTGGTCAAGGTATTCCAGGCGGCGTTCGCCCGTCCATAATCTGCGACGATCACGCATCAGGGGGCCTCGGCCCCCTTTTTTCTGCATTTTTTTCTCCACGCAATCGTTTGGCTGGCGTATAATGCCCCTCATCCGGCGGTAACGCCGCCTCCGAACGCTTCGGTTTATTCTGTTCTTAACCTATGGAGTACGCAAAATGCAAAAGCTCGCTGAGTTGTATCGTGGCAAAGCCAAGACGGTCTATGCCACGGATAATCCGGATCTGCTGATTCTGTCGTTCCGTAACGATACGTCAGCTCTGGATGGCCAGCGCATTGAGCAGTTTGATCGCAAGGGGATGGTGAACAACAAGTTTAATCACTTCATCATGACCAAGCTGGAGGAGGCCGGGATTCCAACGCAGATGGAGCGTCTGTTGTCCGACACCGAGGTGTTGGTGAAGAAGCTGGAGATGGTGCCGGTGGAGTGCGTGATCCGTAACCGCGCCGCGGGCTCGCTGGTGAAGCGCCTGGGCATCGAAGAGGGGAAAGTGCTGAACCCGCCGTTGTTCGATCTGTTCCTGAAGAACGATGCGATGCATGATCCGATGGTGAATGAATCCTACTGCCGTACCTTCGGTTGGGTCAGCGACGCGCATCTGGCTCAGATGAAGGCGCTAAGCTATCGGGCCAACGAGGTGCTTAGCCAACTGTTTGATGACGCCGGGCTGATCCTGGTCGACTTTAAACTGGAGTTTGGCCTATTCAAGGGGGAAGTGGTGCTGGGCGACGAGTTCTCCCCGGATGGTAGCCGACTGTGGGATAAGGTGACGCTGGAGAAGATGGATAAGGATCGCTTCCGCCAGAATCTGGGCGGGTTGATCGAGGCCTACGAAGAGGTCGCGCATCGCTTGGGTGTCGCGCTCGACTGAGCCTAACGAGCGACGGGGCGTGAGGCCCCGTCGCTGTTTCCGGCGCGGATTGGGCGCGCCGCTCCTGATCGTGGCTGTGCCTTTGGCGTATCGGTTATCGAGGGTTATCGGGGGGGGGCCCTGCCGTCGTTATCGCTACGCCGCCTTCTCGCCCTGTCCTCCGATTGCTGGCACGCCTTCTGGCGACGTGACGGCGGCCTGATCTCATCCACACTCGCCATCCCCTCCATTCCCGTCTATCCGACACGGGTTAGGGGGAAATGCTGTTATACTCCGCACTTTCTCCCGTGAAACTAACGTGATCGCACCATGCCTCTTTCCGCCTCGCTTCCTGCCATGCGTCGTGCCGGTATCCGCCGCCTGTTGGTGATCAGCGGTGACGCCGACTGGTGCCGTAGCCAAGCCTTGCGCGCCATCGCCTCGCTCGCTGAGGTGAGTTGGTGCGGCAGCCCGGCCCCCGCGGGTTGCCAAGCCTTGTCGTTTAGTCAGATACGAACCCTGCTAGGACGCGAGTTGGGTCACGCGTTGTTGGATTGGCATAGCGGTTGCCACGCAGAGGCGTTGGCGGCGCTCGCCGGAACCTTACGCGCGGGGAGCTGGCTGATCCTGTTGACGCCGCCCTGGTCGGCGTGGCCGCAGCATGCCGACCCGGACAGCCTGCGCTGGAGTGAGGGCGAGCAGCCTAGCGCGACGCCACATTTCGTTTACCATCTCCAGCGTACCCTGAGCGAGGCCTCCGGGGTGACGCTGTGGCGCCAGGGGGAGGCGTGCCCGCCCCCGGCACCGCTGGCCTGTGCGGATTGGCAGCCACCGGATGGTGCGCCGACGGCACAGCAAGAGGCGATCCTCACCGCCTTGGCGCATCCGGCGGCGGTGAATGTGGTGCTGGGGCCGCGTGGTCGGGGTAAATCCACCCTGAGCGGCATGTTGGCGACGCGCCTCGCGGGGCGCTGCCTATTGACGGCACCGGCGCGGGTCTCGGCGGCGCGGGTGCAGCAGGCGCTGGCGGCGTTGCCCTTCGTCGCACCGGATGCGCTGCTGCTGCGCATCGAGGCGGGGGAGTCGCTGCCTGACTGGTTGTTGATCGACGAGGCGGCGGCGATCCCGGCGCCCCTGTTACAGCGGCTGATCGCCGCCTTTCCCCGGGTGTTGATGACCACCACCGTGCAGGGGTACGAGGGGACGGGACGCGGCTTCCTGCTCAAATTTTGCTCGGCATTACCCGACTGTCGCATCCATCATCTGGATCAGCCGTTGCGCTGGGCTGCCAGCGACCCGCTGGAGGCGTGGCTGAATGCGGCGTTGCTGTTTAGCGAGGTCGACGATCAGGCCGTGGCGCCGGTGACGGCGTTGCGTTGGCTGAACCAGGCGCAATGGCAGACGGCCGCGCCACGCATGCGTGACTTCTACATGTTGCTAACCAGTGCGCACTATCGCACTTCGCCGCTCGACCTCCGTCGCCTGATGGATGCACCCGGCCAGCATCTGTGCGCGGCGTTGGGCGCGGAGCGGGTGCAGGGGGCGCTGTGGTTGGTGGAGGAGGGGGGGCTGAGCGCCGATTTGGCACAGGCGGTGTGGGCCGGTGAACGGCGCCCGCGTGGTAGCCTGGTCGCGCAGTCGTTGGCCGCGCATGGCGGTGAGGTTATCGCGCCGCAATTACGCTCCTGGCGTGTTAGCCGCATCGCGGTGCGGGCGGGAATGCGTCGGCGCGGTGTGGCGACGGCGCTGATGAGTGAGGCGGTGTCGCAGGCGCGTGGGCAGGCGATGGATTTTCTCTCCGTGAGCTTCGGTTATACCGCCTCCTTATGGGCCTTCTGGCAGCGCTGCGGTTTTACGCTGGTGCGTGTTGGGACGCAACGCGAGGCCAGTAGCGGATGTTATAGCGCCATGGCGCTCTACCCCTTGACCCCGGCGGGGCGAGCCTTGGCTGAGCGTCTGGCCCTACGCCTGGCACGTGATGCTCACTGGTTGATGGCGCAGACCGGGTTGTCGTTGCCGCTGACGCCCTTGGCGGCCATGGCGCCCGATGAGGCCGACCGGCGTGAGCTAATCGGGTTCGCGCACCATGCGCGCCCCTATGAGAGCGCCTGTCCTGCCCTGTTGCGCTTCCTGGCGGCGAGCCCTGCGTCGGCCCTGCCGCCGTTGTTGCTACAGCTGCGCCAACAGCAGGGCGATCTGGCGCGTCTATCCCCACCATCTGGCGTCTGTGGGCGGCGTGGCCTGATCGCCGCTCTGCGTCGCGCCGTGGCCGAGGCCTTGGCGGCGCAGGCGTCATCTTGACACCACAAAGGCGGTGCCGACGGCCACTAGGCATCGGCGTCGACCTGAGCGTATAGTCATAACGTAGAGAAGATAAGTGCGAGTTTGTGATTACGCGCGCCGCTCGCGCTAGCGTCGTATACCAACGGCAAGCCAGGCGCGCCGAAGGAGTCGATTATGGAACATCATCATGTGGTGCAGCAGCCCGATGGGGCGCCGCAGCAACTGATCTTACTGTTTCACACCGCGGGCGATAATCCGGTGGCGATGGGGCAGATCGGCGGGTATTTCGCCCGCGCCTTTCCTCAGGCGTTGGTGGTCAGCCTCGGCTCACCCGAGGTGAGTCCCGATGGCGCGGGATGGCAGTGGTATGCGCCGCAGGCGGAGGACGAGGCGCAGTGCATTGCGGCGATGATGCCGCAGTTTATTGCGCAGGTACGTCATTGGCAGCGAGTGAGCGGCGTCGGTTACCAGGCTACCGCCTTGGTCGGCTTCTCCCAGGGAGCGATCATGGCGTTGGAGGCGGTGCGTTGCGAAGCCGATCTGGCCGGACGGGTGATCGCCTTCAGCGGGCGATTCGCGACCTTGCCGCAGGATAAGCTGGGGAATACGGTGATCCACCTGCTACACGGCAGCGAGGATGAGCGAGTCGCGCTCGCCGAGGCTCAGGCGATGGAGGCGCGCCTGCGCGCGACAGGAACCGATGTGACGCTGGATACGGCGTCGGTGGGGCACGCCATCAATGATGACTTGATGGAGGCGGCGATGAGTCGCCTGTTGAGTTACATCCCTCAGCGTTACTGGGACGAGGCGCTCAGCGGTAAGCGTGGGGAGATCGTGGCCTACCGCTGAGGCGTGCGGACGTTACGGGCGTGGCTTGCGCCCTTTATCCGCCTTTGGCCAGTCGTCATCCGCATCCCACTGGGCGTTATTGTCGCGGTGAGGCGGCAAGGGGGGACGATGGTCTAAATAGCGCTTGGGATCGAGGCGCATCAGCGCCTTGATCCCGTTCCAGATCATCCCGATCAAGACCAGCAAGATCAGCCACCAATAGTCTGCCAGCCAACTCATTGTTTCCCCTCCTGGGTATGAATGTAACGTGCGAAGATCGTCGCCATATTCGCCGTGAGCCAGTCGCGCCCGGCGATCTCGTGATCCTGCCAGGCCGCCAGCAATAACGTCGGCGTGAGTTGCGTTTCGGCCTGCTGCGCCAACGGCCGATAGCTCAGGTGCCAGGGCTCGGCGGCGACGCCGGCGGGCGCGTTGCCTGTGAATGGGCGGTAGAAGTCGAACTCGGCCATGTGCGCGTCCAACCAGCGCGTCAGCGGAAGGAAATAACCGCCGGCTTGGTACTCCCACGGCTCCAGTTGGAGTCGTGCTTCCGAAGGCAGCGCCGCGACATCATAGACATCGAGATCGCTGCCCCAATGGTGGCGGCTGGCACCGGGCAGCGCCGACCAACGCAAGATAGCCTGGCAGCGCGCGTCGGGCGCGAGCGTGTCGGCCTGGATCGGGCGGCTGTCGGCGTCCAGCAGCGGACGGCGGCCATGGAACTTGTCGTTCCAGATGCGCTGTTGGCGGGCGAAGTCGCGGAAGGTGCTGGCAGGCTGGAGATCAATGCCATCCGCTTGCGCCCGCCGTTGCATGGCGAGAAATGCCTCGGCAGCTGGCCGTTGCAGGCGGTGATGGCCGCACAGCGTCACCAGATGGTCGCTGCTTTGGCCGGTTAACATCGCGGGGGTGATCATGCGAGGAGTCGCTCCATGATGCGTTGATACATACGGCAGAGGCGCTGGAGATCGGCGGCGCTGACGCATTCATCGACTTTGTGGATGGTGGCGTTGAGTGGCCCCAGTTCGACCACCTGCGCCCCCATACGGGCGATAAAGCGCCCGTCGGAGGTGCCACCCGTGGTTAACAGGCGTGGCGCCTGACCCGCGTAACAGTTGACGGCATCGACGACCGCCTCGACCAGCGCGCCGCCGGGCGTGAGGAAGGGCAGGCCGGAGAGCGACCAGTTGAGGGTGTAGCGCAACCCATGGCGCTCGAGCAACGCCGTCACCCGTTGCTGGATCGACTCGACGCTCGACTCGGTACTGAAGCGTAGATTGAATTGCACATACAACTCGCCGGGGATCACGTTGTTGCTGCCGGTACCGGCGGCGAGATTGGCGATCTGCAGGCTGGTGGGGGGGAAGAAATCGTTGCCGCGATCCCATTCGATGGCGACCAGTTCGGCCAGCATCGGCGCGGCACGGTGTACCGGATTGTCGGCCAGATGCGGATAGGCGACATGTCCCTGAATGCCGTGCACGGTCAGATCGGCGGTGATGGAGCCGCGTCGACCATTCTTGACCACGTCGCCGAGGCGTTGCTCGCTGGAGGGCTCGCCCACCAGACAGTAGTCGAGGCGTTCGCCGCGCGCCATCAGGGTTTCGACCACGCGCACGGTACCGTCGCGGGCACTGGCCTCCTCGTCGGAGGTGATCAGGAAGGCCAGGCGACCGGCGTGTGTAGGATGGGCGGCGACGAAACGTTCGGCGGCGACGATCATCGCCGCCAGTGAGCCCTTCATATCGGCGGCGCCGCGACCATATAGCAGGCCGTCTTCGAGTGTCGGGGTGAAGGGGGGATGGCGCCACTGGCGTTCATCGCCGGGCGGCACGACGTCCGTATGGCCGGCGAAGGCCAATACTGGTCCCTCACCGCCACGCCAGGCCCACAGATTACGCGTCTCACCGTGCGGCATCGCTTCGATATGGAAGTCCAGGGCGCGCAGGCGCGCCATCAGGATCTCTTGGCACCCGGCATCGTCGGGACTCAGCGAAGGGCAACGGATCAGCTGTTGCGCCAAGGCGAGAACGGGGCAGAGCGTCATAGCGCCTCCTCGGCGAAAAAGGCCGCGTATGTCTCGGCCTTGAAGCCCAATAACAGCCGTTCGCCCTGTTGCAGCAGCGGGCGTTTGATCAGCGCCGGGTGAGCCAGCATGAGCTGTAGCGCCCCCTCCGCTTGCTGCGCCTGGGCGCGGGTGGCCTCATCCAGCCCCCGCCAGGTGGTGCCGCGCGTATTCAGCAGCGCGGTGACCCCCAGCCGGGCGATAAAATCGTGTAACAGCGCCGCTTCCAGGCCATCGCTGCGGTAGTCATGAAAGCGGTAGGCGATCTGCCGTTCATCCAGCCACTTGCGGGCCTTTTTTACCGTATCGCAGTTCTTAATGCCGTAGATCACCGGCGCAGGGGAAGATGACGGAGTGGTCATGATACTGTTACCTTTGCTGTGCGAAGGCTCCATAATGCGGTAATTCTGCCGTGGGATCTACCCTTGCCGCACCGCCTGGGGCGTCGCCGTCCCCCCTTGCTTTCCGCGTCTCGTCCCCTTCGCACCATGCGGCTTATGCGCTCGCTCGGCCAGACGTTAGGCGCGGGGATGGCGGTGGAGCGCGGCGGGATGTCACGCGCTCGCGTGACACAGCACGAAATTTATCCGCTGAAAACTTCACCACCGGCGGATGGCGAGTTATTATGCAGACGCTATTTTCCCTATAACTTAATAAAGATACGAAAATGATTGATAAAGAATTGGATACCTGGAAGTCATTTATTGAATTTATTTTGAACCAACGGGAACAACAACAGGAGTAGCCGATCCCTCGCCCCCGTTAAGGGGGCGGCGTCGTTTTGGCCTCAGGCGTGGTGGCTCGGTTTTCCGGGAAAGCGGCGACGAACCAAGATAAAGAACAACGGGACGAAGTAGATCGAGAGCAGGGTCGCGGCAACCATGCCACCCAGTACCCCGGTACCGACGGCATGTTGACTGGCGGAGCCGGCGCCGTGGCTGGTCGCCAGGGGGAGCACCCCGAAGATGAAGGCCAGCGAGGTCATCAGGATCGGCCGCAGACGTAGGCGGCAGGCCTGCAATGTCGCCGCCAGCAGATCCTTGCCGTTACGGTTGAGCTCATTGGCGAATTCGACGATCAGGATGGCGTTTTTGGCCGACAGGCCGATGATGGTCAACAGGCCAACCTGAAAATAGACGTCATTCTCCAGTCCCCGCAGCCAGGTGGCGCAGACCGCGCCCAGCACGCCAAGTGGCACCACCAGCATGACCGAGAAGGGGATGGACCAACTCTCGTACAGGGCCGCCAGGCAGAGAAATACCACCAGTAGGGAGAGGGCATACAGCGCCGGTGCCTGGGCGCCGGAGAGGCGCTCCTGGTAGGACATGCCGGTCCACTCCAACCCGAAGCCGCTGGGCAACTCGCTAACCAACTGCTCCATGATATCCATCGCGTGTCCGGTACTGATGCCGGGCGCCGCCTCGCCGACGATCTCGACCGCTGCCGCGCCGTTATAGCGCTCCAGCCGCGGCGAACCATAGCGCCAATCGGTGCTGGCAAAGGCAGAGAAAGGCACCATCGCGCCCTGGGCGTTGCGGACATACCATTTGTCGATGTCGCTCGGCAACATGCGGTAGGCGGCCTCGCCCTGCACATAGACCTTTTTTACCCGGCCACGGTTAAGGAAATCGTTGACATAGGTGGAGCCCCAGGCGGTTTTCAAGGTGTCGTTGATGTCGTCGATATTGACCCCGAGCGCCTGCGCCTTGCGTTGATCGATGTTGACTTGGAGCTGTGGGCTATCGTCCATGCCGTTGTGACGTACGCGGGTCAGCGCCGGCTGCTTGGCGGCGGCGGCCAGCAACTGGTCGCGTGCCTGCATCAGCGCGTCGTGGCCGAGACCGGCGTGGTCCTCCAACTCCATGTCGAAGCCGGCGGTACTCCCCAGGCCAGAGATCGCCGACGGGCTGCTGGCAAAGACGCGGGCCTCGCGGATCTGGGCAAACGCTTTACTGGCACGCTCGACGATGGCGGCCGCGCTGTCGCTATCGTTCGGGCGTTGCTCCCAGGGTTTGAGGCGGACGAACATCCGGGCGACGTTCTGGCCGTTGCCGCCAGGGCCTGCGCCGACGATGGAGAACACCGATTGCACATCCTTACCCTCGTCGACCAGCAGATAGTGTTCCACCTTCTCCACCACCTTCAGTGTCTCCTGCTGGGTCGAACCGACCGGTAACTGGATCTGGGTCATAAACACCCCGCGATCCTCCAACGGGAGGAAGGAGGTGGGCAGATGCAGGTATAACGTGCCCAGGCCAGCGAGGATCAATAGATAGAGCAGCATGCTGCGCCCGGCATTGCGTACCACGCGCTCGACACCGTTCTCATAGCGCAGGGCGCTACGCTCGAAGGTGCGGTTAAACCAACCGAAAAAGCCTTTCTTGCCGTGTAACTGCGTCTTGTCGATTGGACGTAGCAGGGTCGCGCAGAGTGCCGGAGTGAGGATTAGGGCGACCAGCACCGAGAAGATCATCGCCGAGACGATGGTGATGGAGAACTGGCGGTAAATCGCCCCGGTAGTCCCACCGAAGAAGGCCATCGGCACAAAGACGGCCGACAGCACCAGGGCGATCCCGACCAGGGCACCCTGGATCTGATCCATCGACTTCCGGGTCGCCTCGCGCGCTGAGAGCCCCTCTTCGCTCATCACACGTTCGACGTTTTCTACCACCACGATGGCGTCATCCACCAATAGCCCTATCGCCAGCACCATGGCGAACATGGTGAGCGTATTGATGCTATAGCCCATGGCGAGCAACACCGCGAAGGTCCCCAGCAAGACCACCGGCACGGCGATGGTGGGGATCAAGGTGGCGCGCAGGTTCTGCAAGAAGAGGTACATCACCAGGAACACCAACAGGATGGCCTCGAACAGGGTCTTCACCACATCCTGGATCGCCGCTTTGACAAAGGGCGTGGTCTCGTAGGCGTATTCGACTTTTAGGCCGTGAGGGAAGTAGGGTTCCAATTGGGCCAGCTTGGCCTTCACGCGGGCGTCGGTGGCCAGTTCGTTGGCGCCGGAGGCCAGCTTGATACTCATCCCCGTGGCTGGCTTGCCGTTAAAGCGTGACAGATAGTCGTACTTTTCCGCGCCCAGCTCGACCTGCGCCACATCGCCGAGCGTGACCAGCGAGCCGTCGCTGTTGACCCGCAGGGTGATGGCGCAGAATTGCTTCGGCGTCTGCAACTGAGACTGCGCCATCAAGGTGGCGTTGAGCGCCTGGCCGGGCAGTGCCGGGGTGGCGCCGATCTGGCCGACGGCGATCTGGCTATTCTGGCTCTTGATGGCCTGGACGACGTCTTGGGTCGTCAGGGCGAACTGGTTGAGCTTAATCGGGTCGAGCCAGATGCGCATGGCGTATTGGGAGCCGAAGGCATCGACGCTGCCCACGCCTTCGATGCGGCTGATGGGATCTTGCAGGTTACTGGCGACATAGTCGGCGATATCCTGGCGATCCATGCTGCCATCGGTGGAGACGAAGGCCACCGTCATCAGGCTACTGTCCCCCGACTTGCTGACCCGGATCCCCTGTTGCTGTACCTCTTGGGGTAGCTTGCGGGTGGCGGCGCTGAGCTGATTCTGTACCTGTTGCATCGCCTCATTGGGATCGGTGCCGGATTGGAAGGTCAGGGTGATGGAGGCGCTGCCGCTGCTGCTGCTCTGCGAGGACATATACATCAGTCCATCCAGGCCGGTCATGTTCTGCTCGATAATCTGGGTGACGGTGTTTTCCAGCGTCTGAGCCGAGGCGCCGGGGTAAGAGGCGCTGATGCGTACCGTCGGCGGTGCCAAGTCAGGATACTGTTCAATCGGGAGATCGCGGATGGCCAACAGGCCGGCCAGGCTAATGATGATGGCGATAACCCAGGCGAAGATGGGGCGATCGATAAAAAATTTAGCCATGAGTAGCCATCCTGCTAATTCTGACAACCGAGGGAGGTGGTTACTCGTGGTGCGGGTTACGCACGAGCACGCCGATGATGATGCTGCACTGTATCCTGTGTCATGGGAAAAAAAGTGGAGAAAAAATGGAAAAAACGTAAAAAATCGTGCGTTGGCGCATGGCTGAGCGATGAGTGGTCGAAAAAGCGCCAGCGTGGCGTCACCATGTGTCGATTTTGCCGGGTTTTGCGGAAAAATTGTGCAATACTAGGCGTTATCGCATCCAGGGAGTCAGAAGGAGAGGGAATGGAGATCAATCCGGTATTTGCCCGCCGCTTGTATCTATGCTGGCTATTGACCCATGAAGAGAAGCCGAATGTACCACGCCTCATGCAGTGCACCGGCTGGCCGCGTCGCACATTGCAGGATGTGCTCAAGGCCTTACCGGGGCTGGGGGTTACGCTGCGTTTCGTCGAGCAGGGGGTGCGTCATAACGATGGCTACTACATGCTGACGGATTGGGGGCCGCTTGATGCGGCCTGGGTGGCGCAGCACGCCGAGGCGTTGCGTGTTAGCCTCACCGAGGCGGCATAAGTCGCGAGGCGCCATTGCCGCCTCGCCCCATGCGTTATTGGTTTTTGTACTCCAGGTAGAGTACCGTCGCGGCGACGCGTGAGCGGACATTCAGCTTACGCAGCAGATTACGGATGTGCACCTTAACGGTCTCTTCCGAGATATGTAGTTGCGCGGCGATCTGCTTGTTGGACATGCCGCGCGCCACCTCTTGCAGGACGTCCAACTCGCGTTCGGTGAGATCGGCCAGTGGATCGGCGATCTCGCTGCGCGTACCCAGGTAGTTCAAGACCGCCTCGCTAAATACATTGTGTCCTTCCGCCGCCTGGTGGATCTGTGCCAACAGTGTCTCGGGCTCGCTATCCTTCAGCAGGTAGCCATCCGCTCCGGCATCGACCAGGGCATACACATCGCTGCGTGCGTCGGAGACGGTGAGGATGATGATGCGTGCATCGACCCCTTCGTTACGCAACGCCTTGAGTGTATCCAGTCCCGATAGCCCCTTCATATTGAGATCTAACAGGATCAGATCCGGTTGAATGCGTTCGGCCAAGGCGATGGCCTCGCTGCCGCTACTGGCCTCCGCCGCCACGTCGAAGAGGGGATCCAACTCGAGCAGTTGGCGTATGCCACGGCGCATCAGTGGGTGATCATCGACGATCATGACACGAAAGCCGGCGGTGGTTGAAGTTGGGTTTTCCATGACAAGCTCCCTGAAGGAGGGCGGTGTATCACCACCCAGCATTATTATTATAAATCAGATCCCATCGCCGGATGTGGGGCGAAACGTTAGCGTAACACGCGTCCCTCCCGTCGGCCCTGGGGTAAGGTGTAATTCGCCATCCAGGCGGGCGGCGCGCTCGGCCATGATGGTCAAACCGTAGTGACCCGGCGGCTCTTCGCTACTGGGTAACCCGACGCCATCGTCGGTGATGCTGATGACGCTGATGCCATCGGCGCGCCCGTGGCAGTTCACGCTAATGTGTTGTGCCTGAGCATGCTTGATGGCGTTAAGCGTGGCCTCCCGGACGATCTGTAGCACATGAACCTGTTGTTGCGCATTGAGTAATTGGGAAGACAACGTGCAGTGTAGCGTGATCTTTGCCGTCGTCTGCAATTTTAGCGGGGCCAATAGCTGTTGCAACGCCTCGCGCAGATCGGCCTCCTCGATCGTCAGGCGGAAGGTGGCCAGTAGCTCGCGGAGCTGGCGGTAGGCGTCGCTGAGGGCCCGATCGAAGTCTTGAATGATCGCTTGAGCCTGATGGTTTTCGGCCTCAGTCGCCCGGCGTAGCAAGGTAATCTGAATGCGCAGGAAGGCCAGCGCCTGAGCGAGCGAGTCGTGCAGCTCGCGAGCGATGGTGGCACGCTCCTCCATCAGCAGTAATTGCACCTGCTGCTTCTGAGCGCGGTTGAAGTAGACGCCACGGCTGAGCATATTGGCGACGTTTTGCATCAACTGGCGTTGGGGAGCCTGATGCGCTGGCCAACGCAACATACCGAGCGGATGTCCATCCAGCATCAGCGGCAGCGTCTCACTCGCCTCATCGGGCCTCACCTCGCCGCTGGCGAGCAGCCAGCGCCCCTGACCACTGTCCACCACCTCGAGTTGTAAGAAGTCGAGCCCCTCGCTGCTGCGCACGATCTCCAGGACCTGTTCGAAGCTGGGCTGGGTGATCTGACTCACGGTCAGCGCCTGTGAAGCTTCGAATAGCACGCCGAGGGTACGGTTGGCTTGGGTCAGGCTCTCGGTCTTCTCACGGACCTTATCTTCGAGTGAACGGTACAGCTTCTCCAACTCGCCCGACATGCGTACGAAGGCCTTCGACAGGACGCCCATCTCGTTGGGTAAGTTGACGTCCAGCGGCAGCGGCGTGAAGTGACCCCGCTGCATGCGGACGCTGGCGTTGACCAGCTTGTTGAGCGGTGCCACCACTTCGCGCCGAATGGTGCGGATGGCGAACCACACTAAGCCGAGTAGCGCCAGCAGGCCGATCAGGCTGATCAGCACCACCTGTTCCATTTTTTGCTCGGCATGGCGCTGTAGCACCAGGACAAAGTGATCGATCTGATCGACGTAATGGGCCACGCCATGTAGGAAGGCTTGGCTATGTCCCTGGCGGAGTTGGATCTCTAACCCTTGCCAGGTGGTGAGCAGTTGGGCGTACTCGCGTTGCACCGAGCCAGGCACATAGAAACGGGTCAGTTTTTGCAGCGCGGAGGCGTGCAATGACTGGTTGTACTCTTCGAGGTGACGCGCCACATCCTGCGGTTGGTTGGTGAGATCGTAGGCCAGACGATAGCTTTGCATACGTAGCGAGCCGGCGATGTTCACCGCCTCGGCATCGTTGATGCTGCTGGCGACGGTTAACAAGGCGATGCCCGTCGACAGTACGGAGAGGATCACCATGGCGATCAAGGCGCGCGCCAGGGTACTGGTCACGGAACGTTTTACCAACACATCAGCTTTCCTAAGTGAGACATGGCGCAGCGCCGATCGTGGGGAGACGCCATGCGTTATATAACTGTATAAATAGCGAAATTCAGCGCAACAGCGGACACAATGCGTGAAAGTGAGCGGAAAGGTTTGATCCCGCGCAATTATCCCCCCTATTTAACTCTAAAGAGGAATTATCAGCAGTAATAGAAACCGGATACTCGACGCCATAAGCACAATAACAACATAAATGCTGTGGTGAAGGCTAGACGTTGTTCCTGTCGCATGCATGTCATGCGTCGTCGCGTGCCTCGGAGGATACGATCGTAGGCCGCGAGCGCAACGTTGTATGAGCGATGTTGGCGCCGAGCGCGCCCTTTTTGACCCGATGGATGAGCGATGTCACAGGAGCGTTCGATGACTACTCTGTCCCGACGCCATTTATTGCGTGGCCATTGGCGACATGCCGTGGCGGAGCGCCGCCCGCCTTGGGCGCTAGAGGAATCGGCCTTTGTGGCCGGTTGTAGCCGTTGCCATGCCTGCATCACCCAGTGTGAGAGCGGGGTGTTGGTCGTCGGCCAAGGCGGCTTTCCTACCCTCGATTTTTCCCGTGCCGAGTGCACGTTCTGTCGGCGTTGCGCCGACGCCTGTCCGCAGCCGCTGTTTCACCCCGCCGATCAGCGTCCTTGGCGGCTACATGTCGAGATCCAGGCGCATTGCTTGGCGCAGCGCGGTATTGAGTGCCGCAGTTGTCAGGATGGCTGCGAACCGCGGGCGATTATCTTCATCCCTCGCCCGGGGAGTGTCGCGGCGTTGCGTCTGGCCCCCGAGCGCTGTAGCGGCTGTGGCGCCTGTATCGCCGCCTGTCCGGTTGATGCGCTGCGAATGGTGGAGAGCGCCACCCCCAGCGAAGTTAAGGAAGCGTAATGAGCAGAGAGATATGGCACGTCTGCGGGCTGGTGGTTCAGGCCCGCCCGCAGGCAGTGACGGACGTGGCGCAACAGTTATCCGCCATGGACGGTACCGAAGTCGCGGCCAGTGAGCCGCAGCAGGGCAAGCTTGTGGTTGTCATGCAAAGCGAGGATTCAGGCACGCTGCTGGATCGAATTGAGTCAGTGCGCAATGTGGCAGGCGTGCTGGCGGTGTCGCTGGTTTATCACCAGCAGGATGAGCAAGGTGAGGATACGCCATGAAACTCAGTCGTCGAGACTTCATGAAAGCCAACGCCGTCGCTGCCGCTGCCGCAGCGGCGGGGCTGACCATTCCGACCGTGGCCAGCGCGGTGACGGGAGATGCAGCGGATACGATCACGTGGGAAAAAGCCCCGTGTCGCTTCTGCGGTACCGGATGCGGTGTACTGGTCGGCACACAGAATGGCCGAGTGGTGGCCTCCCAGGGTGACCCGGATGCCCCGGTCAACCGGGGGCTGAACTGCATTAAGGGCTATTTCCTGCCCAAGATCATGTACGGTAAAGATCGTCTGACCCAACCGTTACTGCGCATGAAGAATGGGCAGTACGACAAAGAGGGCGAGTTTACCCCGGTCAGCTGGGATCAAGCCTTCGATGTGATGAGCGACAAGTTCAAGGGTGCGCTGAAGGAGAAGGGGCCGAGTGCCATCGGCATGTTCGGATCCGGTCAGTGGACGGTGTGGGAAGGCTATGCGGCCGCCAAGTTGTTTAAGGCGGGTTTCCGCTCCAACAATATCGATCCCAACGCGCGTCACTGCATGGCCTCCGCGGTGGTCGGCTTTATGCGTACCTTCGGTATGGATGAGCCGATGGGCTGCTATGACGATATCGAGCAGGCCGATGCCTTCGTACTGTGGGGCTCCAACATGGCGGAGATGCACCCGATCCTGTGGTCGCGCATCACCAACCGCCGACTGAGCAACGACAAGGTTCAGGTCGCGGTACTCTCCACCTTCGAACACCGTAGCTTCGAGCTGGCGGATAACCCGATTATCTTCACGCCGCAGTCCGATCTGGTGATCCTGAACTACATCGCCAATTACATCATTCAGAACAACGCGGTCGATCAGGCGTTCCTCGATCAGCATGTCAACATCCGTAAAGGGGCGACCGACATCGGCTACGGCCTGCGTCCGACCGATCCACTGGAGAAGGCGGCGAAGAACCCGGGGAGCGATGCCTCCGAGCCGATGAGCTTCGAGGACTACAAGGCCTTTGTGGCCGAGTATACCCTGGAAAAAACCGCCAAGATGACCGGGGTACCGCAGGATCAACTGTTGGCGTTGGCCAAGCTGTATGCCGACCCGAACATCAAGGTGGTCTCCTACTGGACCATGGGCTTCAACCAGCATACCCGTGGGGTGTGGGCAAATAACCTGTGCTACAACATCCACCTTCTGACCGGCAAGATCTCTAAGCCGGGCTGTGGTCCCTTCTCGTTGACCGGCCAGCCCTCCGCCTGCGGTACCGCCCGCGAGGTCGGCACCTTCTCCCACCGTCTGCCGGCGGACATGGTGGTGACCAACGCCAAGCATCGCCAGATCGCCGAAACCCGTTGGAAGATCCCGGCCGGAACCATTCCGGACAAGGTTGGGTTGCACGCCGTGGCGCAAGACCGTGCGTTGAAAGACGGCAAGCTTAACGCCTACTGGGTGATGTGTAACAACAACATGCAGGCCGGTCCGAACATCAATACGGATCGTATGCCGGGCTGGCGCGATCCGCGTAACTTCATTGTGGTTTCTGACCCTTACCCGACGGTGAGTGCGCTCTCCGCCGACCTGATCCTGCCGACCGCCATGTGGGTGGAGAAAGAGGGCGCCTACGGCAATGCCGAGCGCCGTACCCAGTTCTGGCACCAGCAGGTTCCGGCGCCGGGAGAGGCCAAGTCGGATCTGTGGCAGTTGATGGAGTTCGCCAAGCGTTTCACCGTCGATGAGGTGTGGCCAGCCGAATTGTTGGCGCAGATGCCGGCATTGAAGGGCAAGAGCCTGTATGAGGTGTTGTTCGTCAACGGTAACGTCAACAAGTATTCGCTGGATGAGATCCCGGCCGATCGTCTGAACGATGAGGCGCGCGCCTGCGGCTTCTACGTGCAGAAGGGGCTGTTCGAGGAGTATGCCGGCTTTGGTCGCGGTCATGGTCATGACCTGGCGCCGTTCGATGACTACCACAAGGCGCGCGGTATTCGTTGGCCGGTGGTCGACGGCAAGGAGACTCTGTGGCGTTACCGTGAGGGCTACGATCCGTTCGTTAAGGCGGGAGAAGGGGTGCGTTTCTACGGCAAGCCGGATGGTAAGGCGGTGATCTTTGCGCTGCCCTATGAGCCGCCCGCCGAGGTGCCGGATCAGCAGTATGACCTGTGGCTCTCCACGGGCCGCGTGTTGGAGCACTGGCATACCGGCTCGATGACGCGCCGTGTGCCGGAACTGCATCGTGCCTTCCCAGAGGCGGTGCTGTTTATTCATCCGCTGGATGCCAAGGCGCGCGGCTTGCGCCGAGGCGACAAGGTGAAGGTGTCGTCACGTCGCGGCGAGATGATCTCCATTGTCGAGACGCGCGGACGTAACCGCGTCCCGCAGGGGCTGGTGTATATGCCATTCTTCGATGCCGCACAACTGGTCAACGTGTTGACGCTAGATGCGACCGATCCGCTGTCGAAAGAGACCGACTTTAAGAAGTGCGCGGTGAAGGTTGAGAAGGTGTAAGGACGAGATCCGATGACGGAACAACGAGATAAGGGACCGGCACGGCGGCGCTTCTTGCGCGATGCCGTTCGCGGTGCGGGTGGGTTGGCGGCCGTAGCGATCCTGCTGGGATTGCAACAGAAGCAGTCTCAGGCACGGGATGGGTTGGCATTACGTCCGCCCGGCGCGTTGCCCGATGGTCGCTTCGAGGCCGCGTGTATTCGCTGTGGGCAGTGCGTCCAGGCTTGCCCGTATGACACGTTGCAGTTGGCGACGCTGTTGTCGCCTTCGGCGGCGGGTACCCCTTATTTCATCGCTCGTCAGACACCGTGCGAGATGTGTGACGACATCCCTTGTGTGGCGGCTTGCCCGAGCGGGGCGCTCGATCCGGCATTGACCGATATCGATGACGCCCGCATGGGGCTAGCGGTGTTGCTCGATCACGAGAACTGCCTCAACTGGCAGGGATTGCGCTGCGACGTCTGTTATCGCGTCTGCCCGGCGATCGATCAGGCCATCACCCTGGAGTTGCATCGTAACGAACGCACCGGTAAACACGCCAAGTTCTTACCGACCGTCCACAGCGATCACTGTACCGGTTGCGGCAAGTGTGAACAGGCCTGCGTACTGGAGGAGTCGGCGATCAAGGTGCTGCCCCTGGCGCTGGCGCGTGGCGAGTTGGGGCGGCACTACCGCCTCGGCTGGGTCGAGAAACAGAAGGCGGGGCATGCCTTGGTGCCAGAGAGTGCGCCATTGCCGATCCGTCAACCGCAGGGAGGTGAGTGATGGCGAATCCGGTCGCCCAAGCGGGGCTGGAGGCGCGTCGGCGTCTCGGTTGGTGGCGTAGCCACCGTTGGCTGTGGCTGCGACGCAGCTGTCAGTTGGGGGTGTTGGCGCTGTTTCTCAGCGGCCCAGTGTTCGGGGTATGGATCCTGAAGGGCAATTACAGCGCCAGTCGCTTCCTGGATACGTTGCCGATGAGTGATCCGCTGATGATGCTGGAGAGCCTGCTCGCGGGCCATTGGCCGGCCATGACAGCGTTACTGGGGGCGTTAGTGGTACTGGGACTGTATGGCCTGATCGCCAGCCGCGCCTTCTGCGCTTGGGTATGCCCATTGAATCCGGTGACCGATCTGGCCGCCTGGTTGCGCCGCCGCCTGGCCATCCGCCAATCGGCACCGCTATCGCGCCAGCTACGCTACGGCATCTTGCTGGCCATCTTGGTCGGTAGCGCCGTCAGCGGCACGCTGCTGTGGGAGTGGCTTAACCCCGTCGCGTTATTGGGACGTAGCCTGATCTTCGGCGCGGGCGCCGGGCTGTGGCTGATCCTGGCGATCTTCCTCTTCGATCTGTTGATCACCGAGCATGGCTGGTGTGGCCACCTCTGCCCGCTGGGTGCCCTGTATGGGGTGATCGGCAGCAAGAGTCTGCTGCGTATCGGTGCGACGCGGCGTGAACGTTGTACCCGTTGCATGGATTGTTTCCATGTTTGCCCGGAGCCTCAGGTATTGCGCGATCCGGTACTCAATCACAATCACAGCCCGCTGGTGCTGAAGCAAGAGTGCATTAGTTGTGGGCGCTGCATGGACGTATGTGCCGAGCAGGTATTTGAATTTAAGACACGATTTCATCGTTCGGGAGATAAACAATGAAGAGCAATGTCATCAAGAAGCGGTTCTCCCTGGGGGTACTGTTACTGGCGTTGGCGGGGGGGGCCTCGGCCGTCGACAATGCGGTCGACTTAGCCCAGTCACCGGAGGTGTCCGGCACCGCCGAAGGGCAGGTCAGGATGCCGAAACAGCAGGAGCGGATGGCATTGAACTATGTCAACCAACCGCCGATGATCCCGCACAGCGTGGACGGCTACCAGATTACCAAGAACACTAACCGCTGCCTGCAATGCCACGGGGTGGAGAACTACCGTACTACCGGCGCGATGCGTGTCAGCCCGACTCACTTTATCGACGCCAGCGGCAAGATGTTGGGGCAGGTAGCGCCTAACCGTTACTTCTGTCTGCAATGCCATGTGCCGCAGAGTGATGCCGCCCCGATCGTCGGCAACACCTTTACCCCCTCCAGCGGTTTCGGTCAGTAAAAGGGGCCTATGATGAGTGAGCAACACAACGCCCCGACGGGCAACAAGCCGGGTCTGCTGCGCCGGGTGTGGCAGTGGTGGCGTCGCCCTAGCCGTTTGGCGATCGGCACGCTGTTATTGCTGGGGTTTGGCGCCGGTATCCTGTTCTGGGGCGGTTTTAACGCCGGTCTGGAGAAGGCGAACACCGAGCAGTTCTGCCTCAGCTGTCATGAGATGCGCGACAATGTTTACCAGGAGTACCTGGAGACGGTGCATTATTCCAACCGCAGCGGGGTGCGTGCCACCTGTCCAGACTGCCACGTGCCGCATGAGTTTGTGCCGAAGATGATCCGCAAGATTCAGGCCAGTAAGGAGCTGTACGGCAAGATCTTCGGGGTGATCGATACGCCGCAGAAGTTTGAGGCGCATCGCTTGCAGATGGCGGAAAACGAGTGGGCGCGCATGAAGGCCAATAACTCGCAGGAGTGTCGTAACTGCCATAACTTCGACAATATGGACTTCAGCCAGCAGAAGACGGTGGCGGCGAAGATGCATGACCAGGCGATTCGGGATAACAAGACCTGTATCGACTGTCATAAGGGCATCGCCCATAAGCTGCCGGAGATGAAAGGCATTCCTACCGGCTATTAAGCGCCCTTGAGGCGATATGCGAATCAATGCGCCCATCTGGGCGCATTTTTTTTTAGCTATCGACAGGGAGCCTTGGCCGCACCATGCTCGCTTCTCCGACGCGCGCGCTCTTGTCCGTGAGTTCGCGGCTATCCCACGACTTAGCAGGCGATGAAGCGGTGGGTATGATCGAGACGGTATCTCACCCCGGCGCGGATACCCTCCTCCCCCTCGACGGCGAGGGCGAAACGTATACGCTTCCCATCGTGGTAAGCCAATGCGGCGCAGCCTCCCACGCCCAAGACAATACTGTTAACCGGCGCGACGCTGGCGATGACCGAGCCGGCACCGACGGCGGTGATATCTACGCCGTCGCCACTATTGATAATTTTGGCCGTATCGCCAAAGCTGACGAGACGCGCCAGATCACCCGTGTTCGCGAGGTGACTCTCTGGCCCACAGGCGGCGAGATGGGCTCGAGTGCCGCCATTGACGATGCGTGCATGCGCGCCCGCGCTACTGACATAGGCTGCATTGCCGCTCAGCGCGATACGGACTTGTTTGCCATTGCTGGCAATATGCGCCTGGTAGCCGCAGCTGGCGAGGCGTACCCGTGCACCACTACAGGCGATCTGTGCGCCGTAGCCCGCGAGGGCCAGTTCACCATGATCGCCGCGCCAGCCGAGGTGACTGTGTGAGCCGCAACAGGCGAGTTGGCTCTGTTGCGCGTGGTTGCCCAGCTGGAAATGGTCACCCGCGCAGGCGATGCGGCTGCCGTAAACGCCATTGTGCCAGCGTTCACCATCCCGGGCACTGGCGATCTTGGGTGCATAATCGCCCTGGGGTGGGAGGGGAGCGGCCGCGTTGCGGAGCGAACTTAATCGCTCCGCCAGGTGCATCATGGCGCCGATATCTTCCCGAATAAAGGCCAGGCGTGTGTACCCGCGGGCCCAACCATACTCGGCCAGCGCGCTAGCCCAGTCGAGCCGCTCGGCCTGGATGAGGGCTCGGTAGATCGCGCCGTAGTGGCCTCCCCGTGGAAAATGATGCCGCAACCAGCGGTATAGCCAGCGAGAGGCGCACCCGTGGCGCAGGTCGTGCAGGGTGAGGATCATGGCCGCGCCTCCTCACGAGAGGGGAAGCGTGGAGATGGCGAGATAACGGCGTGCATACGCATCGTCTACCCTTTAGGAATGACGTGTTGGGCGGCGCGGCGGTACTGATGTGGCTTACCGGTGCCTGGCAGCCAGTATTGTTCGTACCTATTCCCCTGTAACCAGCGTTTAATCTCTGGGCTCTCCTCGTCGCCAAAGATCAGCGCCTGCTGCGGGCAGACGCTGACACAGATCGGCGGGAAACCTTTCGCCAGCCGCGACTCACAGCAAAAGTCACACTTATCAGCGACATGCCGCCGAGGATCCAGATAACGGGCTTGGTAGGGGCAGGCGGAGACGCAGTAGCCACAGCCAATACAGTCTGCCGGGTTTACGCGGACAATACCGTTCTCGTCACGCCATGACGCGCCGGTCGGACAGACATCGATGCAGGGCGCCTGGTCGCAGTGCTGACAAGCCTGGCGGAAGTAGCGATAGGTCGTCGCCTGTTCATCCTCGGCCAAGGGGATATGCAGGATGCTAAGACGACTCCCCTGGCGGGGGACGCGATGGGTCTTGCGGCAGGCACGCGCGCACAGGTTACAGCCGGTACAGCGTGATTCATCGTGGATCATGGCATAGCGGGTACGCGTTCCTGCCTCGGCGTTCCCGGCCCGGCATGGGCCGGTGAAAAAGATGACCGTTCCGAGGCCGATGATAAAGTTCCGGCGAGTCAATGACATCGCGTTATCCTCCTGGCGATGGCGGCGTGCGCCCTATTCCCTACGCGGCCCGCGCCGCTCAGGGGTTCTGATGCTGCTCGACTTCGATCCATTGGCATAACCCATAGGCCTTGCCATGGCTCATAAAACGCTCGCTGAACAGATACGGCGCGCCGTTGCTCGCCTCGACCCGGCGAATGTCGGCATAGTCGGGGTGGGTGTCCAAGGTGGCTAGCGCGGCGCGGATCTGGGCGGCCGTGAAGCCGTATGGTGGCAACGCCAGCATGGCGAGCGGGTAAGGCCGGGGATAGGTACGGCAAGCGAAACGTACCGCCTCGGCGATCGCTCGGCAGATATCCTGTTCCATCATCTGGAGGCAGATATCGGCATAGTTGGCCGTCATGTTACGCGCCGAATAGTAGTAGTCATCCCGAGCACCGGTGAGGCAGACAATGTCCGCCTCTGTTGCGCGTTGGGCCAGACTCGCTAGTAGCATCGTTAAATCGGCCTCGGCAAAGGCGTAAGGCGGTTGCAGGAAGCGCGCGCGGGCGACCAGCTTACCGCTCGCGGAGTGCTGGCGAATGAAGTCTGCCAGGATCGCTTCCGGCGCATCATGGGTTTCCGCTGGCGCGGGTACGGATAGCGCGTTAGACGCGGGTTGCAGCCGTCGTAGCCATTGGCGTTTGGCGCGGTCGGGCTCGTCGACCGGCGCGGCGGAAGGGGGAGTGGGCGGATCAGCCGCCACATCATGGCGATGAGTCATGGGTCGCTCCCTAGGCCGGCAGGAGATGCTGCGCCGCCAAATCGTCCGCCACGTCGTTGAGACCGAGGCGGATTAAGGTTTCTCGCGTCGGGCAACCGAGTTGCGCGTCCCACCCCATCGCCTGATAAAACAGGGTCAGCGCCTGCTGCATGTCCGCACGATCTAACTTGTCGGTTCCCTCGCTGAAGACCGGGATGTGGGGATCTTTATCGAATACCCAGGAGCAGATGAGGTCGTGTTGCCGGCGCATGTCGTTGGTCTGCATCAATTTTACCGTGTAGGCGCGGTGTAGGGTGAGGATGCGCTCGGCGGCCAGATCGAGGCTCTGCTGGCTGGTCTCGTCTCCGGTGACCGCCTGGAAGAATTTGGCCTCCAGGGCCAGATCGCCCCGGTAGTTGCGCGACTTGAGCGGCGAGACGGTCATCGGCCAGACCCAGTTGCACAGCGTGATCGCGTTGTGTAGGCAGACGCGGAGTAACGCCCACTTGGCATAATTGATCTTGGCGGCATTGATCGGCGTGTAGTTTTTGGTTTCATCATACGCCGCCTCCGAGCCGAATAGCTCGGCGGCGATCGCGCGTTGCAGCGCCAGTGGTAAGCCTGAACCGATAAAGTTGATGTGGGTGTGGGTCATGCAGTCTCGATTAAACATGCAGTTAACGATGGCACCCACTTGGGCTGAGGCTTCATTGGCGTGATGTACCGGGTAGCCGAAGGGCGACCATAGCTTGTTGTGTTCATCGGCCCAGTACGCCTCACCCAGATCCCAGCGCTGAGCGATGGCATAAGAGCCATCGGCCAGATGGCTGAATTCGCCGATGCGATGCGCGAGGCGAGAGTAGAAATCTTGCAGGAAGGCCGGATCGCCCGCCTCCAACAGATCCCAACGGATTTGGTCATATTCATCGGCGGGCAGGACACGGCGGAAGACACCGTGGCTGTAGCAGTAGCTGAAGTCACGATGCAGCTGCCCGTAGTTGCACCATAGGCCATAATCATCGAACAGATTCAGGCCGACGAGGTTGCCGACGACACGCCCATCGTCCGGGTCATCGAAGTCCTTTGGCCCGTTGGGAAAAATGGTGGTGTGCACGAAGTTGGCCACGCAGGTACTCCCCCCGGTCGTGGGCACGCCGAAGTCGCCGGCTTGTGGGACATGGAGCTGCGATACACAGCGAATGGGGCAGGAGTGGCAGCCCCCCATCTTCACGGTGTACTTCTCGGCCATCGGGCCGAGATCGAAGACGGCTTTTTGCGTGCGCAGGCCGACGGTGTTGGGATTGCCCGGCGGGATCACCCCGGTCTCGATAGGCCCGCCCTCAGCCGCCCCCCAGAATAGCCCCTGGCGGGCCGTCCAACGTGAGGCCGGGGAGGAGTACTCCGCCCAAGGTTGGGGTGTGCTGGGAACGACATGGTTGTTATTGGCCCCGATCAACTCACGCAGCATATAGTCGTTGAGGCGCTTCATCGCATGGCGATCGGCGATAGCGACCCCACGACTGCCGAACACGGCGATGGCTTTGAGGTTTTTCGCCCCCATCACCGCTCCGCTTCCCGCGCCGCCGCAGTGGTTACGGCTATTGATGATGCAGGCGAGCGGCACACGGTTCTCCCCGGCCTGCCCGATGGCGGCGACGCAGGTCTCCGCGCTCGTCAGGCGGCAGATGGCCTCGCTGGTGGCGCGGGTGCCCTTGCCCCACAGGAAGTCGGCCTTTTCCAGACTGACCTGATCGTCGTTAATATGGAGCCAGACCGGTGATGGCGAGGCGCCCTCGATGATCAACGCATCATAGCCGGCAAATTTCATTTGTGCGGCGAAGAAGCCCCCCATGTGGGCATCGACCACTAAGTGCCCTTTGGTGAAGGTGGAGAGGGTGGTGATGGTGACGCGTGAGCTACAGGGGGCGCCGGAGCCGGTGAGTGGGCCGACGGCAAAGACCAGTTTATTTTCCGCCGCGAAGGGATGGGTACCGGGCGGCACCTCATGATACATAATCTTATAACCGAACCCCATCCCACCGATAAAGGGCTTGAGTGCGCTCGAATCGAGACGGCTAATCTTTCCGCTCGTCAGATTGACGCGTAAAATAGTCCCGCTCCAACCGTAAATCATCATATTGTCCTTGGTGCCAAGATTAAATTAACCTGTCTCAATTATCTTTTTGCTGAATATATATTGAATAATATCGTTATATATCTACCGGGAATGAACTGCGCCGTTTATTCATCGATGGCTTGCCAGGCAACGATTTTGAGTGCTCCGGTCGGACAGGCATCGGCACACTCGCCGCATAATATGCACTTGGCGGATTTTTTCGTTACCGTATTGACGGTAGCCATCATCCAGGGGCAGGCCGTGGTGCAGGCGCTACAGCCGATGCAACGTTTCTGATCGACGGCAATACAGCCTAAGTCGGCTCGCCAGCGGATGGCACCGATCGGGCACGCATCTAGGCAGGCGGGATCGCGGCATTGGCGGCAGGTGTCGGCGTGATAGCTGAGATCGCCATACAGGCCGCCGCCGGAGCCGATCCCAGCGTTGCCAAAGAAATAATTCCGTTGGACCTTAATACGGGAAAAGAAGCTGCCTACGCTGCCGTCGTTGAAGAGGGTGCAGGCGAGTTCGCAGCGCTGGCAGCCGGTGCAGCGTGCTCGTCGGGTGATCAAGACGCCCTTCGGTGTGGCGAGTAAGCTCACACGCCCACTGTCGATATCCTCTTGATCGCAACCGAATAAGGCCAGTAGTGGCGGGGCGAGGGTTAATCCGACCAGCCCACGTCCAGAGAGGCGGAGAAAGGCCAGGCGAGTTAACTCGGAATCCAATAAGGGATGATCGCTCTGATCCATATCGTATACATCCTTGTGGCGTGATCTCAAGCCGAGAGATTGAACGCGATTTTCTACCGTATGACGATGATCGGCGCTAGCGTAATAGGCCGAGATAAAGACTAATAAGAGGAGCGCTTGGTGAATGTCATAAAATAGTAGAGCGCAGCATGATAACCGTAATTGATCATTGTCAATGAAGCTGACGAATAGAAAAAAGAGTGCTGAGCGATAGTAGACATATTTATTATTGATGGTGAATGGCTTCGGTAAATAATATCAAATCTCATTTTTATATATTTTTGGTGAGATGGGTTATATAAAAACATTTATTTTTATGATGATCATTCCGCATTGTCGCTATTACCTTGGTATATCTTATTTTCGATACCCGATACCCGATACCCGATACCCGATACCCGATACCCGATACCCGATACCCGATACCCGATACCCGATACCGGACGTTTTACATCATGCGGAGCGTCCCGTCGCGGCCCCAGCGTACGTTGATCGCGTCACATCGATGGCGGGGACCGGGATGCGTGACGGCGTTTACGCTCGTCTACTCCTCCCCCGTTTCGCTGGATCAGTGTTAGCGCGTGGTATTAATGAGTATGCTGATGGCTATCTTGGCTCACGATATAAGGCTGTGTGATGAACATCCAATTTATCCATGAACGCTTGCTCTCTGACGCCTGGCGTCCGCTGCGCGAGTACGAGTATGACCTACCACGTCGTCAGGGTGGGGTGGTGCGCCAGCGGCGCGAGGTCTATCTCCGCGGTAATGGCGCGACCGTATTGCTGTATAACCCACAGCGCCGCTGTGTGTTGCTGATTCGCCAGTTCCGTCTACCGACTTACCTTAACGGCAATCCAGACGGCATGTTGATCGAGGCCTGCGCGGGGCTTCTCGATCAGGATGCGCCGGAGGCGTGTGTCCGGCGGGAGGCGATGGAGGAGACCGGCTATGCCATCGGCGAAGTCCGGCGCCTCTTTTCCGCCTACATGTCGCCGGGCGGGGTGACCGAGATCGTACACTTCTTCTGCGCCGAATATAGCGAGAGCCTGCATCAGGGACGTGGCGGCGGCATCGACGATGAAGATATTGAGGTGTTAGAGATCCCCTACCAGGAGGCGTGGCGGATGGTCGAAGAGGGGCGCATCTGCGATGGTAAAACCATCATGCTCTTGCAGCATGCGCGGCTAACCAACTGGTTTTCCTCGTGAGATAGAAGGGCTTAGCGGCTAAATAAATACGCAGACGGTGCCTTTCTTTGTGGCTTTATGCCTTGCCTCATGGTTTCGCACGGTTCCGGCGCTATACTCACGTTTCACAAATCATTTACAGCATAATAAAGAGTGTGCCGCCCTGAGCGGTGTGGTGCCATGGTGGGTGGCTGCACGTTTGGGCGACAGCGAGAGACGCTAAAAGGAAGCCTAAAATGGACGAACAATTGAAACAAAGTGCACTTGATTTCCATCAGTTTCCCGTCGCCGGGAAGATCCAGGTCGTGCCGACCAAGCCGTTGGCGACCCAGCGCGATTTGGCGTTAGCCTATTCGCCGGGGGTCGCGGCGCCATGCTTGGCGATTGCCGACGATCCGTTGGCGGCTTACAAGTACACGGCGCGCGGCAACCTGGTCGGGGTGATCTCTAACGGTACTGCCGTGTTGGGATTGGGCAACATCGGCGCCCTGGCCGGTAAGCCGGTGATGGAGGGGAAGGGTGTGCTGTTCAAGAAGTTCGCCGGCATCGATGTGTTCGACATTGAGGTGGATGAGCTCGACCCCGATAAGTTGATCGAGGTGATCGCCGCGCTAGAACCGACTTTTGGCGGCATCAACCTGGAGGATATCAAAGCGCCGGAGTGCTTTTACATTGAGAAAAAGCTGCGTGAGCGCATGAATATCCCGGTATTCCACGACGATCAGCACGGGACGGCCATCATCTGTACCGCCGCGGTGCTGAATGGCCTGCGAGTCGTCGCTAAGCCGATCGACCAGGTGCGTCTGGTGGTATCCGGCGCGGGCGCCTCGGCGATCGCCTGTCTTAACCTGCTGGTGGCGTTAGGGCTGAAGCGGGAAAATATTACCGCCTGTGACTCTAAGGGGGTGATCTACCGTGGGCGCGAGGCGCATCTGGTGGAGAGCAAGGCGGCCTACGCCATCGAGGATAATGGCTGGCGTACCTTGGCCGATGCCATTCCTGGCGCCGATATTTTCCTTGGTTGCTCCGGTCCCGGGGTGTTGACCCAAGAAATGGTGAAGCGTATGGCGCCGTCGCCGTTGATCTTGGCGCTGGCCAACCCAGAGCCGGAGATCCTGCCTCCGTTGGCTAAGGCGGTACGCCCGGATGCGATTATCTGTACCGGCCGCTCCGACTTCCCCAATCAGGTGAACAACGTGTTGTGTTTCCCGTTCATCTTCCGTGGTGCGTTGGATGTGGGGGCGACGACGATCAACGAGGAGATGAAGCTGGCGGCGGTGCGCGCCATCGCCGATCTGGCCCTGGCAGAGCAGAGCGAAGTGGTGGCCTCGGCCTACGGTAATCAATCCCTCTCCTTCGGGCCGGAGTACATCATTCCTAAACCCTTCGATCCGCGTCTGATCGTCAAGATTGCGCCGGCGGTGGCGCAGGCGGCGATGGACTCTGGCGTCGCCACGCGGCCGATCGCCGATATGGAGGGGTATGTCGAGCATCTGACCGAGTTCGTCTATAAGACCACCCTGTTTATGAAACCGGTCTTCTCCCAGGCGCGCCAAGATCCGAAGCGTGTGGTGTTGGCGGAAGGTGAGTCAGAGCGAGTGCTGCATGCGACTCAAGAGCTGGTGAGCTTAGGCTTGGCGCAACCGATCTTGATCGGACGCCCGCAAGTGATCGCGCAACGCCTGAAGAAGCTGGGGCTGCAGATCGAGATCGGGCGAGATGTGGAGGTGGTGAACAACGAGTCCGATCCGCGTTATAACGATTATTGGCATAGTTACTATGCGATCATGAAACGGCGCGGTGTTTCCCAGGCGCAGGCACGTCGGGCGTTGATTGCTAACCCGACGGTGATCGCCGCCATCATGGTGCAGCGCGGCGAGGCTGACGCGATGATTTGCGGTACCGAGGGTGACTATCAGGATCACTACGATGTGCTGCATGAGGTGTTTGGGTACCGTGAGGGCTGCCATGTGGCGGCAGCGATGAATGCGCTGCTGTTGCCGAGCGGCAATACCTTTATCGCCGATACCTATGTCAACCAGGATCCCACGGCCGAGCAATTGGCGGAGATCGTGCTGATGTCGGCCGATGAGGTGCGTCGTTTTGGTATTGAGCCGAAGGTTGCGTTGCTCTCTCACTCCAGTTTCGGCACGGCCGATTGCCCATCGGCGCGTAAGATGCGTCAGGTCTTGGCGCTGGTGAAACAACGGGCGCCGGAGTTGGAGATCGATGGCGAGATGCATGGCGACGCGGCGCTGGTAGAGAGCATTCGCCAGGGGGTGATGCCGGATAGTCCCCTGAAAGGGGCCGCCAATATTCTGATCATGCCAAACATGGAGGCGGCGCGTATCAGTTATAACCTGCTGCGGGTCTCTTCCTCCGAGGGGGTCACCGTTGGCCCCATGCTGATGGGGATCCGTAAACCGGCGCATATCCTGACGCCGATCTCTTCCGTGCGGCGCATCGTGAATATGGTGGCGCTGGCGGTGGTTGAGGCGCAGAGTCGAGCGCGTTAAGTCCGTAACATGCCGCCCACTGGGCGGCATTTTTTTGTCTCTTTCTCGGTGTCGTTGAGGGGATGGTGGCGGAGGTTATCTGGTGGGAGGGGCGATGCGAGCGATGCTATTGACGTTGGCGCTCTTGGCGTTGGTGGGTTGCCAGCGCGCGATACCGCCTGCGGAGCGCATCGTGGCGTTGGAGACGGGGCGCCTGTTAACGCCGGAGCAGTTGGTGGAGCATCTGGCCGCGGCACCCCGGCTGATCGTCGGCGAGCAGCCGAGTGACCCACGTCATCAACAGATCGCGGACTGGCTACTGGGGCAACTGAGCCAGCGACGGCCGCAGGGCAGCCTATTGTTGGAGAGGGTGCAACCGGAGCAGCAGGCTGCCATCGCGGCGTTGACGGGACGCCCACTCACGGATCTGAGCGACGCGAGGCTGTCTGCGACGCTGCACTGGCCACCGACTTGGCCATGGGCGCAGTATGGTCCCCTGGTGCGTCGAGCGCTACAGGGGCGCTATCCGTTGCTGGCGGCTAACCTGAGCGAGCGTGAGTTGGCGCGAATCCGTTTGCACCCAGTACCGCCGCCGGGTGCCTTGAGTACCCAGGATGCGGTGCAGGTGGAGATCGTCGCCGCCTTGGCCAGCCGGTATAAGGGGACGCTACCGCAGAGCACACAGCTGACATACGACTTGGCGTTACAGCAGTGGCGTGATCGGCGGATGGCACAGGCGCTATTAGCGGCGCCACTACCGGCCTTGTTGCTGGTCGGCACGCTCCATGCACGGCGCGATCTCGGCGTACCGCTGCACATCGAGGATGAGGAGCCGCTGACCGATGTCAGCGTGCTGATCCTCGCTGCGCCGGGGGCGGGGGTGACGGCGCAGCAGGCTGATTATGTCTGGTATAGCGCCTCAGCGCGCCTGTAGCCACAGCTGCAACTGGTTGGCGAACTGCTGACGTTCGCGTGGGCTGAGTGGCGCCGGCCCACCACTTTGGATGCCACTGGCGCGTAGCGTCTCCATGAAGTCACGCATCGTCAGGCGGGAGCGAATCGTCGCCGGATCGTAGCGCTCGCCGCGCGGATTGAGGGCGCATCCCCCCTTTTCCAACACGGCCGCCGCCAAGGGAATATCGGCGGTGACGACCAGATCACCGGGGGCGATACGTTGCACGATCTCGTTATCGGCGGCGTCGGGGGTGGTGGCCACGCAGAGCATACGCGCCCGGCTCCCTGCCGGCAGGCGTTGTGGGCGGTTGGCGACCAGGGTGATCGCCAAGGCGTGTCGCTCCGCCGCGCGGAGTAGCACCTCTTTAATCACCGTTGGGCAGGCATCGGCATCGATCCAGATTTGTCGTGTTGTCATGTTGTCTCGTTAGCCAGCCAATCGCGCGGTGTGAGAAAATCGCGCGTCAGGCGCGCCTCCGGCGAGTCGGCTGGGGGTTGATAGTCATATTCCCAGCGTACCAGCGGCGGCATCGACATGAGAATCGATTCACTGCGTCCGCCACTCTGTAAGCCGAATAGCGTACCGCGATCCCACACCAGATTAAACTCTACATAACGGCCGCGCCGATAGAGTTGGAACTGCCGCTCCCGCTCACCCCATGGTAGGGCACGCCGCCGCTCGACGATCGGCAGATAGGCTGGACAGAAGCCGTTACCGACGGCGCGGGTGAAGGCGAAGGCATGCGCGAAGTCCGGGGTGTTGAGATCGTCGAAGAACAGCCCGCCCACGCCGCGCGCCTCTTGGCGATGAGGGAGAGAGAAGTAGCGATCGCACCACGCCTTGTAGCGCGGGTAGTACTGCGCATCGAAGGGCTGGCACAGGTCGCGCGCCTGGCGGTGCCAGTGCACGACATCTTCATGAAACGGATAGAACGGCGTCAGATCGAAGCCTCCGCCGAACCACCACAGTGAGGAGCCATCGGGGCGTTCGGCACTAAAGAAGCGGACGTTGGCGTGTGCGGTGGGGACATAGGGACTCCATGGGTGTAACACCAGGGAGACCCCCATCGCCTGGAAGGCACAGCCCGCCAGCTCTGGTCGCTGGGCGCTCGCCGCGGCGGGCAGGCTGTCGCCACGAATGTGAGAGAAGTTGACGCCAGCCTGCTCGAACAGCGCGCCTTGGCGCAGGACTCGGGTGCGTCCGCCACCGCCTTGGGCGCGTTGCCACTCATCTTGCTGGAAGGTCGCGCCACCGTCGGCGGCCGCGAGTTGTTGGCACAAGTCATCCTGGAGTTGCAGCAGGAAGTGTCGTACCGCGTCACTGTCTGGGATCATCAAGGTGTCTCTCCGCGTGGTTTGTCCCGCTCAGTATAACGGAAGGGCGATCGTCACCGGAGAGGCAGGGCACCGATTGTCCGCCCGCTTACGCGGGTCGGCGCCGTTGATGTGCCTCGAAGTCATGCAGGTAATGGACGATACCCCCGGCGATGGCTTCGGCGATGGTGGTGCGGAAAGCCGAGGAGGTCAGCAAGCGCTCCTCTTCGTGGTTAGTGATAAAGGCGGTCTCGACCAGTACCGAGGGGATGGCCGGTGACTTGAGCACGGCGAAGGCCGCCTGCTCGGTATGCTGGCAGTGCAGGCGGTGGATCGGGCGGATCTGGTTAAGCAGATGGCGTCCGAGGATCAGGCTGTTCTTGATGGTGTCGGTCTGCACCAGATCGAACAACACCTGTTGTAGGTAGTTGTTGTCCTCGGCGGCATAACGTTCGCCAGCCACTTTGTCGGCGTCGTTTTCACGTTGTGAGAGGTATTTCGCCATGGCGCTGCTGGCACCGCGATTGGAGAGGGCAAACACCGAGGCGCCGGCGGCTTCCGGACTGGTAAAGCCATCGGCATGGATTGAGACGAACAGATCCGCTTGATGCTGGGCGGCGATCTCCACCCGTTTGTACAACGGAATGAAGTAATCATCTTCGCGGGTGAGGCGCACAACCAGGTTGTGTTGACGACGTAACAGATCGCGTACCCGGTGGGCGATGTCTAACACCACGTGTTTTTCCTTCGAGCCTTGATGCCCCACCGCGCCGGGATCGATGCCGCCATGACCGGGATCGAGCATGATCACGCGCGGCGCGTTCGCGGCCTTGTGCTGCCTTCCCAAATGCTCGGGAACCGCGGCCTGCGCACGCTGGGGCAGCAAGCTGGTGCCGAGCAACAGGGCCAGCCCCGAGCAGAGGAACTGGCGGCGGGAAGTGGGCTGTGGTAGAGGGCGAAAATCGGAAAATCTCTTCATGGTGCAATCTATTCCATCAGTCAGCGTCGTTAACGATAGACGTTAATCCTAACGCGATGAAAATGCATGGATCGAGGGGATAACTATGTCGATTTGTTGCTTGAGGGGGACGCGGAGATATGACGCTTGCCATCACGCGATGTCCGCTGGGGCGCCGAGTGACCACAAGGCGTGGGAGATCGCAAGATTTCCATTGCGGATCTGTGGATTACAGCGATAATTAGGCGGCATCCTGCGCCTTATGGGCGGTGGTTGGCGCCGCATCGACGGCTCAACCCGTGTGGGAGCGCGTTGATCGCGCCCGGTCTCGTGCTGTACCGGCCTGGCCCGAGGTCGATGCCCGGGCATCTTATAATCTATAACGGTCGATATCATGGAAATTCGCGTTTTTAATCAATCCGACTTTGACGAAGTGATTACCCTATGGGAGCGCTGCGATTTGTTGCATCCCTGGAATGATCCCGAAACGGATATTGAGCGCAAGATGAATCACGATGCCGATCTCTTCCTGGTCGCGCAAGTCGGCGGTGAGATCGTCGGAACCGTGATGGGCGGGTATGATGGTCATCGCGGCTCGGCATACTATCTGTGCGTACATCCAGACTTCCGTGGGCGTGGTATCGCCAATGCCTTGGCCAGCCGTCTAGAGAAGAAGCTGCTGGCGCGGGGCTGTCCTCAGGTGCGCATCTTGATCGATGCGGACAATGACGCGGCGATTAGCATGTATGAGAAGCTGGAGTATGAGACTCAGGACGTCTTATGCCTGGGTAAGCGCTTGATCATCGATCAGGAGTATTAAGCGCGCGAGGGGGGGATTCGCCGCCCACTTTGCCATCGCGTCGCGCGGTTGTGGCCGCGGTTTTACCTGCGGCACAGCAACTTTTTTGTGTTTTATCACTCCAATCCCCTGATGTTTCCCCCTACGGCACGGCCGTATTCGCAAGGAGTCTATCGATGGGTATTCGTTTATTGATCGTGGCGCTGCCATTATTGTTGAGCGGTTGCGCCAGCATGCCGTCGCTGTCGTGGTCGTCGCTTTCCCCCTTTAACTGGTTCGGCTCGACACTCGAGATGCGTGCCGATGGTATCGGCGGGATCGATGCCTCGACGCCGATGCAGCAGGAGGCCATCGATCAGGGGTTAGCGGGACAGTATCGTCTGCGCAGTGGCATGGGGATCGAAGGGGGGAGGATGACGCGTTTCTACCAGGCGATGGCGGATGGGCAAGTGATCTTGACCCTCCGTGGCGAGACACGGGTCGAGCAGATCACCCTCGATAGCGCCACGATCGCCACCGCGTGGGGAACCCGAGTGGGCATGCCTTTCTCCGCCCTGTATGCCAGTGCCTATGAGGGCGAATGCCAGCGTGTGCCCGCCTCGGAGGGGGTCACGGTGCAGTGTCAGGCGCCGCAGAGTAAGCGTGTCAGCTATCGGTTCCATGGCCAGTGGAACGGCCCGGCGGGCCTGATGCCGCCGAACGATGTGCTGAGCGCATGGCCGGTCAGCCAGATCATCTGGCGGGCCGACGCCGTCTAGTCCCCACTTGGCCAAGCGGCATTTCTTTGTTTTGTAACAAGGGAATGCCGCGCGTATGGCGTAATATATGCATAAATCGGCCTCGATAGGCCGTCACTGTGACCGGCGTGATGTCATGCTGCCGGTGGTGTGATTAATTAGACGATAACGTAATGGAGAGCCTCATGTCTCAGCCTCAGAGCGGCATTCTGCCGGAACATTGTCGCTTCGGTATTTTCATCGAAGCCATGGCGTCCGGCGATCTGGCTGGATTACGCCAGGGATGCAAAACCTTTACCACCCAGCTATTGGCACTGCAGCAGCGCTATCCCGATGCGCACCTGGGGGCGGTGGTCGCTTTCGGTCACGCGTTATGGCGCGAATTGACGGACAATGATGAAGAGGGCGCCTCTCTGAAGCCGTTCGAACCGTTGGGGAAGGGCTTGGCGCCGGCAACACAGCGCGATTTGCTGATCCACATTCAGTCATTGCGTCATGATGTGAACTTCTCCCTGGCACAGGCGGCGCTGGCTGCCTTCGGCGACGCCATCGTGGTCGAGGAGGAGGTCCATGGCTTCCGCTGGATCGAGGAGCGTGATCTGAGCGGCTTCGTCGATGGCACGGAGAATCCGGCGGGCGAGGCACGTCCGGCCGTCGGGGTGATCGCCGAAGGGGTCGATGCCGGCGGCAGCTATGTCTTGGTGCAGCGCTGGGAGCATAACCTGCGTCAGTGGTCACGCTTTAGCGTCGAGCAGCAGCAGCAGATCATCGGGCGTACCAAGCAGGAGAGTGAGGAAATCGATCCGAGTGAGCGTCCGGATACCTCGCATGTCAGCCGTGTCGATCTGCAGGAGGATGGGAAGGGACTGAAGATCATTCGCCAGAGCCTGCCTTATGGCACCGCCAGCGGCAAGCATGGTCTGATGTTCATCGCCTATTGCGCGCATCTGCACTATATCGAGAAGCAGTTGCTGAGCATGTTCGGTGAGTTGGATGGCAAGCATGACCAGCTGCTTCGTTTCAGCAAACCGGTGAGCGGGAGCTACTATTTTGCGCCTTCTGTGGAGCGTTTGCTGACCTTGTAAGGTCATCAGGGCGGTGGGTGTTATTCCGCCTCCCTGTCGGGCTCTCTCCCGGCGATAATGCAAAAAAAACGGCGCCTGAGGGCGCCGCTTTTGCATACTTGACTCGGTCATTACTTCTTGATGCGGATCACCGGCGTCTCGCCAACGACGACGCTGCCAGACAGCTTGATCAGCTCTTTGATCTCATCCATGTTGGAGATCACGACTGGGGTCAGCGTTGACTTGGCCTTCTCCTCCAGCAGCGGCAGATCGAACTCGATGACCACGTCGCCTTTCTTCACGCGTTGCCCTTCTTCGGCGATGCGTTTGAAACCTTCGCCTTTCAGCTCAACGGTATCGATACCGAAGTGGACAAACAACTCAACACCGCTATCGGACTCGATAGAGAAAGCATGGTTGGTCTCAAAGATTTTACCGATAGTACCGTCGACCGGTGCTACCATTTTGTCGCCGGTCGGTTTGATGGCGATACCGTCGCCGACGATTTTTTCGGCGAATACGACATCGGGCACATCTTCAATATTGACGATTTCACCGGACAGGGGAGCAAAAATCTCAATGCTGCCCGTCTCTTTCTTGTCGTCTGAAACCAGCGATTTCAGTTTATCGAACAAACCCATGATCTTCTCCTAAGCAAGTAATGTTGGGCGGCGTTCCAGCGTTCGCCATTAGCAAAGGGTCTTTTCTTCGATGAACTTGTTGACCACGCCCATCAATTCGTCAGCCGTCGGCTGACGCAGCGCCTCTTCTGCCAATGCCTTCACATCTTCAAAGTTCGCATTGCGAATGATTTTCTTGATGCGCGGAATTGAGATTGAACTCATGCTGAATTCATCAAGCCCCATGCCCAACAGGAGCAGTGTAGCACGCTCATCGCCAGCCAGTTCACCGCACATGCCGGTCCACTTGCCATGCGCGTGAGATGCATCGATCACCTGTTTAATCAGGGTCAACACTGACGGCGCCATCGGGTTGTAGAGGTGAGATATCAGCTCATTGCCACGATCTACTGCTAGAGTATACTGGGTTAAATCGTTTGTCCCAATACTAAAGAAGTCAACTTCCTTCGCCAGGTGGTGGGCAACGGTCGCGGCGGCGGGTGTTTCCACCATTACGCCAACTTCGATAGTTTCGTCGAAGGTTTTACCTTCTTCACGCAACTGCGCTTTCAGCAGTTCCAATTCCGCCTTGAGCATGCGTACTTCTTCGACCGAGATGATCATCGGGAACATGATACGCAGCTTGCCGAAGGAGGAAGCACGCAGGATAGCACGCAGCTGAGTATGTAGGATCTCTTTGCGATCCAGACAGATACGGATAGCGCGCCAGCCCAGGAATGGGTTTTCTTCTTTCGGCAGATCCATGTAAGGCAGATCTTTGTCGCCGCCGATGTCCATGGTGCGCACGATGACCGCCTGCGACCCCATCGCCTCGGCCACGGCTTTGTATGCCTGGAATTGCTCTTCTTCCGTCGGCAGCGCGTCGCGATCCATGAACAGGAATTCGGTACGATACAGGCCGACACCTTCGGCACCATTACGCTCGGCGCCGGCGACGTCACGCACGGTACCGATGTTGGCGCAGACTTCTACCTGATGACCGTCCAGCGTGATCGCCGGCAGATCCTTCAGTTTGGCCAGTTCGTTTTTCTCGTTGATGTACTGCGCCTGAACGGCCTTCAGCTGATCGATAGTCTCGGCGGTCGGGTTCAGGTAGATCTTGTTATTGACGGCATCCAGGATCAGATAGTCGCCGTTCTGTACCTTCTGGGTCACATCGCTGGTACCGACGATAGCCGGTAATTCCAGAGAGCGTGCCATGATGGAGGTATGGGAGGTCCGGCCACCCAGATCGGTGATGAAGCCCAGCACTTTGTCCAGGTTCAGCTGTGCCGTTTCTGACGGGGTCAGATCGGTGGCAACCAGGATCACCTCATCTTGAATGGCGCCCAGATCGATGATGGTCATGCCGAGGATGTTTTTCAGCAGACGCTTACCGATATCACGTACGTCGGCCGCACGCTCTTTCAGGTATTCATCGTCCAGCTCTTCCAGCGCGGTAGCCTGGCCGTCGATCACCTCGCGGGCGGCGGCTTCGGCACTCATGCCGTTATCTTTAATCAGGGCTATGATTTCCTGCTCAAGCTCTTCATCTTCCAGCAGCATGATGTGCCCTTCGAAGATCGCCGCTTTCTCTTCACCGAGAGTCTCGCTGGCTTTCTGACGAATGGCTTCCAGTTGCTGTGCGGCCTTGTCGCGGCCCTCTTTGAAGCGGGCGATCTCGTGCTCGACTTCGTCGGCAGTGATCTTCTTACGGCTGATGACAATCTCGTCTTCTTTGAGAAGAAGCGCCTTACCAAAAGCGATGCCCGGTGAAACTAAGATACCTGAAATCATAACCCTACCTTTGACGTTAGACTGGTTTAACCTAGAGTGGTGAGCCGTGAGGCTTACTCAAGCTCGGCCATCAGTTTTACCAGATGCTCAACGGCGTTCTGCTCATCTTCACCTTCGGCGGAGATGGTAACTACGGTGCCCTGGGTCAGACCCAGCGTTTGCAGCTTGAACAGGCTCTTGGCGCTGGCGCTCTTACCGTTGGAGGTAACAGTGATGTCGGAAGCGAATGCTTTGGCTTCTTTCACGAACTGAGCGGCAGGACGGGTGTGCAGGCCATTCGGAGCGGTGATAGTGACTTCTTGCTGGAACATAGTTTTCCCCAACTATTTATGTTTAATGTCGTGGCGCTAAAGTTTAGCGCAATCGCTTAACTTTAGCCTGCCTTTAGGTGCGTATCCGGTGCACTGCTCCGTGGTAGTGACGCAGAGGGAAGAGGGTGTGTCGTCCTCCTCTCTGTGTGCTCACCGCGGCTCAATCCACCTCGGTTAAGATCACCGCCTCATTCGTTAAATCGATTCAGCGGATTTTTCATAGCAAGCGCGAATAATTTTGCGCTTCAAAATAATGGTCTGGTTAAATACTAGACCCAGAAAATAAAAGCAAGGATAGGGGGTGGTAAAATTTGAACTGCTCCACAAAAAAAGCACCCAATAGGGTGCTGTTTTGAACAATTCATGCCATCAAATTCGGCGCTCATTCTTGCTCAGGAAATAGCCCGGCAAATAACGCGGTGCTCAAATAACGCTCGCCTGAGGAGGGGAGGATCACTACGATATTCTTACCGCTGAACTCCGGCTGTTGCGAGAGGCGTAACGCCGCGGCGACGGCGGCGCCGGAGGAGATGCCAGCCAGGATTCCCTCTTCACGCATGAGTCGCCGCGCCATCTCGATAGCCTCATCGTTGGCGATGCGCTCGACACGGTCGATCAAGGTCAGGTCGAGGTTAGCGGGAATGAAACCGGCGCCGATGCCCTGGATCTTATGCGGCCCCGGTACCAGGGGTTCACCCGCCAACGCTTGACTGATCACCGGCGAGTCTTCGGGTTCAACGGCGACGACACAGAGTGGATGGGCGCGATCCTGCTTCAGATAGCGGGCGGTACCGGTCAGCGTACCCCCGGTGCCGACACCGACCACCAACACATCGACCTGCCCTGCGCTATCCTGCCAGATTTCTGGGCCGGTAGTTTGGCGATGGATCTCCGGGTTGGCCGGGTTGCTGAACTGTTGCAGCATGAGGTAGCGGGCCGGGTCGCTGGCGACGATTTCATCGGCCTTGGCGATCGCCCCTTTCATGCCCTGCTCTGCGGGGGTGAGAATGAGCTCAGCGCCCAATCCCTTCAAGAGCTTACGGCGCTCTACACTCATGCTCTCTGGCATGGTGAGCGTCAACTTGTAGCCGCGTGCGGCGGCGACGAAGGCGAGGGCGATGCCGGTATTACCACTGGTCGGTTCCACCAGTTCGACACCGGGTTTCAGAATGCCGCGTTTCTCGGCATCCCAGATCATATTGGCACCGATGCGATCCTTGACGCTAAAGCTGGGGTTGCGTGACTCCACCTTAGCCAGAATATGTCCGTTTCCGAGGTGATTAAGGCGTACCAGGGGGGTATGCCCGATAGTCTGGGAGTTATCTTGATAGATCTTGCTCATGGCCGCTCCTGTTCGGTCGACAGTGTCCGTGACTTAGCAGCATACGCAATAACCCGCTTAGGGGAAGTAAATAAATATTATATGGATAGTCGAAATCGCACTAAACGGTGGGGGCAAGGGGGTGCGCCGGTGAGCGGCGCACCGATGTCGCATCAGCGGTTGAGGGCCAGCTCTGCACGATAACGGTCAACCCACATGGCGGTGGCGCCACAGATTGCAACCGGCATGATCACCAGGTTGACGAATGGGATCATGGTAAACAGGCTGACCAGCGCGCCGAATTGCAGGTTATCAACCTTGTCGGCGCGCAGGGCGTCACGCATGCGTGGGAAACTCACTTTATGATTATCGAAGGGATAGTCACAGTATTGCACCGCCATCATCCAGGCGCTGAATAGGAACCAGAGTACCGATGCCAATGTTTGGCCGACCCCCGGCACCAGATAGAGCAACAGCAGCACCAGGGCGCGGGGTAAGTAATAAGCGAGTTTGATCCATTCACGTTTCAGGATGCGTGGCAGATCGTTCATTACCCCCCACAGGCCGCTGTCGGGTAAGGGTTTACCCGTCAATTGCCCCTCTAACTGCTCTGCCAATAGGCCGTTGAAGGGGGCGGCGATCCAGTTAGCCAGGGTGCTAAAGAAATAGCTAAACACCAGCAGAACCGAGATCACGGCGATCGGCCACAGTAGATAGCTCAGCCACTGTAGCCAACTGGGGACATGCGCCATCAACGCCGGGATCCAGCGCCCCAGACGATCGAATAGCCACCAGAAGGCCGACCCCATCAGGATAATGTTGACCAGGAGTGGCATCAGCACATAACGCTTGATGCCGGGCAGACGGATCAGGCGCCATCCTTGAGCGAAGTAGTGGACACCGTTGCTGTTGTTCGGGGACTGCCGTCCCGAGGCCGGAAATACGTTATTCATTGGACTCCGTCTTATCTCGTCATGCGCGTCATTCCGTCTCACGAGGAAAGTGTGATGCCGGTCGATTGTGCGCGTCATCGACTTATGATATCTGCGGATGAGGGCGCTTGCCAGTTAGGAGTTGACCGAAAAAAGAACAAAATAGCGGGAAAAATCATCTTTATTAACAGAAAGTTTAGTCCAGACTTGCACTTGTCCTGACAGCCCAATACATTTATAGATTGAGGGTTTGCCGAAATGGCAATGAATTAAAACAACAGAGATTGCGATGATGCAGGATTTGCGTCTGATATTAATTGTTGTTGGTGCGGTTGCCATAATAGCGCTGTTGCTACACGGCTTGTGGACCAGTCGTAAGGAACGCTCTGCGCTGTTTCGTGATCGTCCGAACAAACGTCAAAAGGTCCGGCACGACGAAAAACCGTTCTCTGAAACTGACGACGGGGTCGGTGAAGTGCGCGTGCAGCGTGGCGGCAGCTCGCTTCAACACCCGGTGGAGCCTGCCGTGGGCTCGCTGGATGAGGCGCGGGAGCGCCGTCCTGATCCGCTAGATCGGCAGGAGAGTGAGCACTCGGTAGCGCTCGAGCCGAATGCGCACCCCGAAGCGCGCGATCCCTTGCTGGGAGAGCCTCTGTTGTCCGATGAGCGCGAAGATGAGCCAGCGTTACTGGCGGAGGCGTTAGCGCCTGGCGCGGGTCACGAGGACGCGGCGGCTCAGGACGTGGCGCCGACAGCGGCCGCCTCGCCCGATGCCCCCGCCACGCCAGCGCCCGCTAGCGCGGCGGAGCGTGAGACGGTCTTGGTGATGCATGTCGCCGCCCATCAAGGCAGCAGCATCGGTGGCGAAGTCTTGCTGCAGAGTGTGTTGCAAGCCGGTTTTCAGTATGGCGCAATGAAGATCTTCCATCGTCATCTTAATCCGGCGGGCAGTGGCCCGGTGCTATTTAGCATGGCGAACATGGTGAAGCCGGGGACTTTCGATGTCGAGAATATGGCTGACTTTTCTACGCCCGGCGTCTCCTTCTTCATGATGGTGCCTTCGTATGGCGATGCCCATCAGAACTTTAAGCTGATGCTACAGTCTGCACAGCGTATCGCCGACGATGTCGGTGGCGTGGTGTTGGATGATGAGCGGCGTATGATGACGCCGCAAAAACTGGAAACCTATAAGGCGCGCATCCGGACGGTGCTGGACAATATAGACCGTAACGCCTGATGCCTCTGCGCCGTCGTCTTACTCTAAACCCCCGTTTACCGGGGGTTTTTTATCATCAAATGGTGGCTTATGACTTCCACGATTGAACAACAACTCGAACAGCTGCGTGCCGCGTTGCGCCATCATGAGTATCAATATTATGTTCTGGATGAGCCGCAGGTTACCGATGCGGAATATGATCGGCTGATGATGCAGTTGAAGGCGCTGGAGAGCGACTACCCGCAGCTGGTGACGGCGGACTCGCCGAGCCAGCGCGTCGGTGGCGCGCCGCTGGCGGCCTTTGGCCAGGTACACCATGAGGTACCGATGCTGTCATTGGATAACGTCTTCGATGAAGAGAGTTATCGCGCGTTCGATAAGCGCCTTCATGAGCGCCTGAAAAGCGATGCCGCGCTGACCTTCTGTTGTGAGCTGAAACTGGATGGCTTGGCGGTCAGCTTGCTGTATGAGCAGGGGGTGTTGGTGCGCGCGGCCACGCGTGGCGACGGTAGCACCGGTGAAGACATCACCAGTAATGTGAAGACCATCCGCGCCATCCCACTGCGTCTACAGGGGGAGGATATTCCGGATCGTATCGAAGTACGCGGTGAGGTATTCATGCCCCAGGCCGGCTTCGAGGCGATGAATGAAGAGGCGCGGCGGCGCGGCGGTAAGATCTTCGCGAATCCGCGTAATGCGGCGGCGGGCTCGCTGCGCCAGCTCGATCCGCGTATCACCGCTCGCCGTCCGTTAACCTTCTATTGCTACGGCGCCGGCCTGCTGGAGGGGGGAACGCTGCCGGGGAGTCACTATCAGTGCCTACAGCGCTTCAAGTCTTGGGGACTGCCGGTTAGCGAGCGGGTGAAACGGTGCCACGGCAGCGATGAGGTCTTGGCCTACTACCGCCAGACGGAACAGGATCGCTCCACGCTGGGCTTCGATATCGATGGTGTCGTGATCAAGGTGGATGACATCGCGACGCAAGAGGCCTTGGGTTTTGTGGCGCGCGCGCCGCGTTGGGCGACGGCGTTTAAGTTCCCGGCACAGGAGCAGATGACGCAACTGAACGGCGTCGAGTTTCAGGTCGGCCGTACCGGGGCGATCACTCCGGTGGCGCGTCTGGAGCCGGTACAGGTCGCCGGGGTGACCGTCAGTAACGCGACACTGCATAACGCGGACGAGATCGAGCGTCTGGGGCTACGCATCGGCGATACGGTGATCGTGCGCCGTGCCGGCGATGTGATCCCGCAGGTGGTCGGCGTGGTCGAGTCACAGCGTCCGGCTGATGCCACGGAGATCCTCTTTCCAACCCATTGCCCGGTATGTGGTTCCGAGGTGGAGCGTATCGAGGGGGAGGCGGTGGCGCGCTGTAGCGGGGGGCTGATTTGTGCGGCACAGCGTAAGGAGTCGTTGAAACACTTCGTCTCACGCCGGGCGATGGATGTCGAGGGGATGGGGGATAAGGTGATCGAGCAGCTGGTGGAGCGTGAGTATGTGACGACCCCGGCCGATCTCTATCGTCTGAGCGCTGGCAAGCTGACGGGCTTGGAGCGGATGGGGCCGAAATCCGCCAACAAGCTGATCGCCGCCCTGGATCGTTCGCGAAGCACCACGTTGGCGCGCTTCCTGTTTGCATTAGGGATCCGCGAGGTGGGCGAGGCCACCGCGGCTAACCTGGCCAGCCACTTCGGCTCGTTGTCTGCATTGCGCGGCGCCGATTTGGAGAGCTTAAAGAGTGTACCGGAGGTCGGCGAGGTCGTGGCGCGGCACATCCGCCACTTCTTAAGCGAGGCGCATAATTGCCAGGTCATCGATGAGCTGATCTCCGCCGAGATCGGCATCCATTGGCCCGATGTCACGCCCGCTTTGCAGGCTGCAGAGATCGATAGCCCTTTTGCCGGTAAGACGGTGGTCTTGACCGGATCGCTGAGCGTGTTGTCGCGCGACGAGGCGAAAGATCGCCTGGTGGCATTGGGCGCAAAGGTCAGCGGCAGCGTGTCGAAGAAGACCGATCTGGTGATCGCGGGAGAGGCCGCCGGTTCGAAACTGGTCAAGGCCAACACGCTGGGGATCACGGTGATCGATGAGGCGCAGCTACTACAGATGTTGGGCGAATGATGGATAAGCGTCAGCTGGTGGCGCTGGCCAACACCGCGATGCCATTCGGTAAGTATCGCGGGCGGATGATCATCGATCTGCCGGAGGAGTACCTGCTATGGTTTGCGCGCCAACAGGCCTTTCCAGCGGGAGCGTTGGGGGAGTTGATGCAGTTGGCACTCACGCTGCGTGGCGAAGGGTTGGAGGGATTAGTCAAACCATTAAAGGGAATGCGCTAAAGTTGGCTGCCATAGCGCCGTTATATATCTCGATACGATGAGCCATCAGAGGAGCGGAGCGTATGGCGTTAGGGCCGATTGATATGGCGGGCGGTATGCCGCCACGGGCGCAGGGCGGTGGGCAACTGAGTGCGGAACTGCTAGACGCCCGTATTGAGCGCCTGCTCCAGATCCTGAATCGCAGTGATCTGACCCCGAGTCAGCGTGAGAGTACCCTGCGTGCGCTCACCGCGTTACAGCGGGAGCGTACCCTGCTGCAGGCGTTCGCCCAGAATGAGCCGGCGGCGGCGGTAGGGCGCGAGGCTCAACTTGCCGCGTCGCGCCATGCCCCACACGCCGCCGCGCCTACGGCACAGACGCCGACGGGCGCGCGCGTGACACTGGGAGAGCAGGGACGCATGCTGGCGGAGCGTGCCAATGTGGAGCGTGCGTTGGACGTGAGTCAGGGGGCCGATAAGCTCTTCACTGCATTAGGGAAGCAGACGTTGCAGGCCGATCCATTACGTTCGGTGTTGGAGAATCAGGTAGTGGCCGCTACGCCGCTGGTCGTCACCACCCATCCGGTCGAGGAGGAGTTATCCGTTGCCTCGGTCGGCAACCCACAACCGGTATTCGGCTTCATCCCACCACACTGGATCCCCGGTAGTGTGCGGCGACAGGCCCGCTCGCCGGCCAGTCTGTTGCTGATCGGTATCGTCGTGTTATTGCTGGTGATCCTATTGATCTGGTAACACCCAAGCCCCCGCCATCATCCCCAAGTGAGAATCAGATTAATCATTCGCGTTACACGCTGGGGATGATCTCGAGAAGAGGTACTCTACGCGCTAGAGGCGCCGGAGCAGACCGCTGGTCACACGGAAAAGGGATAATCATGGGAAGCGAATAGGCAGATTGGTGGGTGATGACGGGATCGAACCGCCGACCCCCTCCTTGTAAGGGAGGTGCTCTCCCGGCTGAGCTAATCACCCAATCTGATCCGGAAAGGTGGTGCAAAAAGAATGGTGGGTCGTGCAGGATGACTCGCCCTACGGGCCATCGCTACGCGATGTTATCCTTCACATTAACCAGTTCTTATTTATCGAAGAATGGTGGGTCGTGCAGGATTCGAACCTGCGACCAATTGATTAAAAGTCAACTGCTCTACCAACTGAGCTAACG